>DASSSO010000028.1:0-39865 GCA_035776735.1 Gaiellaceae bacterium
ACGAGCTCGCAGAAGTCCGCATCGTCCAGGCCCAGGTGATAGGCGTGGAGGAGCTCGCGGTAGCGGATGAACGGATTCGGCTCGTGGTCCCCGGAGGCGGAGGGGAAGCGGACGGCGGCGAGGTCGAGCTCGCGGCGCAGGACGTGGTCGACGTCATCCTCGCCGGCGTTCGGGCACCGGAAGGGGAACGGCTCGGACGGGCCGGGCTCGGCGCCGCACCCGGCGCAGACGAGGCGGCTGGGCGGCCCGGTCACAGCGTCTCCAGGACGCCGGTCCGGGCGTTGAGCTCGTCGATCCGCGTGTCCCAGTCGGCGATCTGCTCGCGGAGGCGAACCCAGAACGCGGGATCGCGGCGAGCCTCGAAGTCCTCGAGCGAGACGCCCTGCTGCTCGACCCACGTGAAGTAGCCGAGGTTGAAGATCCGCCGGCGCTCCTCCCACGTCAGCTCGCGGAGGTTGTCCGTCGCCGCTCCGAGCAGGTGCTCGCCGAAGACCTCTGCGGCCGCGATTTCGTCGAACCCGCCGGGGAAGTACCGCGACAGGGCGAGCTCGCGCTCGGTGTCGTAGAGCGCGGCCCCGTCCGTGGCGATCGTGAGCACGACGTCGTCGGCGCCGAGCCGGTAGTGCTTGGCGACCTTGATCGCGCCGAGGAGGTTGCAGATGCTCGAGAGGCCGAGCGAGGGAAGCTCCTCGAGCACGCTCTCGGTCACGCCTCGCCTCCTCAGGTGGTCGCGCCCGGTCTCGGTGCCGAAGAGGACGCCGAGCCGGTCGGTCGCCCGGTCGGAGACGGCGAGCGCGACGTCCGTCGCCATCACGTTGTGGATCAGGGGGACGTGCTTGTCCCCGATCCCCTGGATGTTGTGCTCGCCGAAGCCGTTGTCCAAGAGCGTCGGGCACTCGAGCGCCTCTGCGGCGACCGTCAGCGAGCCGAAGCGCTCCTTCAGGTAGTCGCCGGCCGCGATCGTGCCGGCCGAGCCGGTCGCCGACACGAACGCCCGCAGCTGCAGGCCGGGGTCACGCTCGTGGAGGGACAGGAAGACCCGCTCGAGCGCCGCGCCCGTCGCGAGGTAGTGGACGAGGTGGTTCCCGAACTCGGAGAACTGGTTGAAGACGACGTTGTCCGGGTCGGCCGCGAGCTCCTTGCACTTGTCGTAGATCTCCTTGACGTTGCTCTCCGTCCCGGGCGTGCGGATGACGTCGCCCGGCTCGGTGACCCACCGCTCGAGCCAGGCGAAGCGCTCGCGGCTCATCCCCTCGGGCAGGACGGCGACCCCGCGGCACCGCATCAGCCGGGAGATCGCGACGCCGCCGCGGCAGTAGTTGCCCGTGGACGGCCAGACGGCGCGATGGAGGGTCGGGTCGAACCGGCCCGTGACGAGCCCGGGCGCCAGGCAGGCGTAGGCGGCGAGCACCTTGTGGGCGCCGATCAGCGGGAAGCGGTCGCCCAGGAGGAGGACGATCCTCGCGTCGACGCCGGTCACTTCGCGCGGCAGCTCGAGGTGGTCGGGCACGGCGACGAGGTCGGTCCGGTTCGCGCCGTTGTGCCAGTGGACGCGGAAGAGGTTGAGCGGGTGCGGGTCGTCCGGGCCGACGCCGGCGAGCGCCTCACGGACCTGCGCCGGGATCAGCTGGGGGTCCGCGAGCTGGGCGAAGGTGGGCAGCGCGATGCGGGCGTCGCGAAGCCGTTCGACGGTCCGGTCGCCCACCGATTCGCCGACGAGGCCGCTCTGCCGATCCGACCGCGACGACACCATGGCACCCTCCGGGTTGCTGGATTCGCTTCGATGCTAGGAGCGCCCCGACCGCATGGCTTCCGGGGTTCGACGCAGTCGCCATCCGTGGAACCCCGCACCTTGCCGAACGCGAGAAGATGGGTTTGGACAGGCAGCAAGCGGAAGGGAGAAGACGATGGCAAACGTCCTCTGCGTCCTCTACGACGACCCGGTCGACGGGTATCCGCCCGCGTACGCGCGCGACGGGATCCCGTCGATCGAGCGCTACCCGGACGGCCAGTCCACGCCGACGCCGTCCGGCATCGACTTCACGCCCGGCGACCTCCTGGGCAGCGTCTCCGGGGAGCTCGGGCTCCGGCGCTTCCTCGAGGAGGCCGGGCACGAGCTCGTGGTCACCTCCGACAAGGACGGCGCCGACTCGGAGTTCGACCGGCGGCTGCCCGAGGCCGACGTCGTGATCTCACAGCCCTTCTGGCCGGCATACCTGACCGCCGAGCGGATCGCCAACGCGCCGAACCTGAAGCTCGCGATCACCGCCGGGATCGGGTCGGACCACGTCGACCTCCAAGCGGCGATCGACCGGGGCATCACCGTCGCCGAGGTGACGTACTGCAACAGCATCAGCGTCGCCGAGCACGTGGTCATGCTGATCCTCGTCCTGGTGCGGGACTACCTCCCGGCACACCAGTGGGCGGTCGACGGCGGATGGAACATCGGCGACGCCGTCTCCCGGTCGTACGACCTCGAGGGGATGCAGGTCGGCACCGTCGGCGCGGGACGCATCGGCTCCGCCGTGCTGCGCCGGTTGAAGCCCTTCGACGTCGGGCTTCACTACACCGACCGCCACCGGCTCCCGGCCGACGTCGAGGAGGAGCTCGGCGTCACCTTCCACGACGACGTCGAGTCGCTCGTCGGCGCCTGCGACGTCGTGACGATCAACGCGCCGCTCCATCCGGAGACCGAAGGCCTCTTCGACGCCGAGCTGATCGGGAAGATGAAGCGGGGCACGTACCTCGTGAACACGGCGCGCGGGAAGATCTGCGACCGCGACGCCGTCGCGCAGGCGTGCGCGAGCGGCCAGCTCGCGGGCTATGCGGGCGACGTGTGGTTCCCGCAGCCGGCCCCGGGGGACCATCCGTGGCGGGCGATGCCCCACAACGGCATGACCCCGCACACCTCCGGGACGAGCCTCTCGGCGCAGGCCCGCTATGCGGCGGGCACCCGGGAGATCCTCGAGTGCTGGCTCGAAGGGCGGCCGATTCGCGAGGAGTACCTGATCGTCCAAGGAGGGACCCTCGCCGGCGCGGGCGCGCACTCCTACAGCGAGGGCGACGCGACCGGCGGCTCGGAGGAGGCCGCGCGCTTCCGGGCCCGCTGACGCTCAGCCGTCCGGCCGCAACGTGCGGTCGAAGAAGCCGACCACCCGCCGCTCGTACTCCTCCGGCGCGGCGTCGATCGCCCCGGTGTGCCCGCCGGGCGCCGCCCAGAGCTCCTTCGGGCCCTTCGCGGCCTCGTAGTACTCCTCGGTCAGCGTCTCGCCGCCCTGCCCCGGCGTCGCGTGGATGAAGAGCACCGGCTCGGTGATCTCGGCGCTCAGGTCGGTCAGGCTGCGGGGCGGTAGGTTGCTGGTGAACACGGCTGTTCCGAGGGTGGAGACGCCGAACAGCCAGATGTAGGCCAGCTTCCCGGCCCCGTCGACGTGCACGGCCTCGCGCACGGAGCGGATGCCCGCACCCTCTGAGACGACGGCCCTGAGGCCGTCCGTCTCCGCGGCCTCCTGCAGCATCATCTCGCCGCCCACCGAGAGGCCGACCCCGCCGATGCGGTCGCCCTCGACGTCGGGGCGGGCCCGCAGGTAGGCGACCGCCGCCTCGATGTCGCGCGTGCCCTCCCAGCCGAGGAGGTTCGGGTCGCCCTCGCTCTCCCCCTCGCCGCGCCGGTCGAAGAGGAGCACGCCGTACCCGTGGCGGGCGAGCAACCGCGCCGGCTTCTGCGGACCCTTCCGGCCCGGGAACGAGATCACAGCGGCGCCGTTCTTCGAGGGGATGTACCAGCCCTGGAGCCTGAGGCCGTCGCCGGTCGTGAACGCCACCTCCTCGTACGCCGTTCCGAGGTTCGGGGGCGGCACGAACGCCCGCCCCGTATGGGTGATGACGTACGACTGGGCGAGCGGGAAGAGGACGAAGAAGGCGCCGAGCAGGAAGCCGGCCGCGAGCAGGGCGCGCCGGAGGTAGCGGCGGACCGGGCGGCCGTCCTTCCTCGTCCTCCAGAGCGTCACGACGCCGATGCCGACGAGGAGCAGGCCCGCCGGGATCGTCAGCAGGCCCGTGTAGTCGTCGCCGGACAAGCTGCTCTCCCGCAGGTAGTTCACGGCCTCGATCCCCATCGTCGCCGTGAAGATCCCGACGAAGATCGCGAGCGTCGCCCGAAGGCCGGCGCGGAGGCGCGGGTACCCCCAGGCGAAGAGGATGAACAGCCCGACCTGCACCAGGCCTCCCCACAGGTGGTCGCCGGCGGAGGTGCCGGGCTCGGGCTGGAGGAAGCTGTCGTCGAGGGCGTGGAGCGCCCCGACACCGAGGGCGATCCGGGCGAGGCCCGTCTCGGTGCGAAGGGCCGCAAGGGCGCGCGTCGCAGTCGTCCTCGATTCGACGGACGGATGCACCACTGAGCCCATTTAACCGCGCAGAGCCGCGTCGAAGAACGCAATCACCCGCCGCTCGTACTCCTTCGGCTGGGCCTCGAAGCCGCCCGTGTGCTTGGAGCCGGAAACCTCCCAGCTCGCCTTCGGGTTGCCGGCGGCCGCGTAGTACTTGGGCTGTCTCGTGCTTTCGCCGCCGATTCCGATCGGCGCATGGATCAGGAAGAGGGGGGTCGGCGAGATCCGCCCGATCCGGTCCACGATCGGCGGAGGCGGACCGTGGTTTCCGAAGACGGTCACGGCGGCCGTCATCATCGCCAGCATCGGCTCGCCGGTCAGCCGGCCCGGCCCCGACAGGTCTTCGTCTCCTACGCGGCTGCCTGCGCCTTCCGAGATCACGGCCTTGAAGCCGTTCGACTGAGCGGCGGCTTCGAGCAGCATCTCGCCGCCGATCGAGAACCCGATCGCGCCGATTCGGTCCGGATCGACGTCCGGGCGGCGCCGGAGGTAGTCGAGGCCGCCGTGGAGATCGCGGTCTCCCGCCCAGCGAACGGTGTCACCTTCGCTCGAGCCCTGCCCTCGAGGGGTGAGGAGCAGCACGCCGTAGCCGTGACGGATGAGCATTCGAGCCTCTCCCGGATTCGTCGCTCCGGGGAAGAGGATCACGGCTGCGCGGTTCTTCGAAGGGACGTAGAAGGCGCTCAGGTCGATCGAGTCGCTCGTGGTGACCGCGACGCTCTCGTACGGCACACCGAGCTCCGGCGTCACGACCCCGCGACCGGTGTGCGTGTAGATGTAGGCGAAGCCGACCGGGAAGACGACGAACCAGAGGATTGCGAGGGCCAGAAACGGCGCCCCGACCGCGATCGCGAGACGGCGCAGGTAGCGCTGCGAACGAGTTCCGTCCGTGCGACGCGCCTTCCAGAGGATGATCCGTCCGGCAAGGAGCAGCGCGACCCCCGCCGCGAGAGCGAGGAAGCCCGTGTAGTGGTCGCCCGACACGTCACCCTCCAGGGTGAAGTACACCGCCGGGACGCCGACGGTGATCCCGAGCGCGCCGAACGTCATCGCCGTAGCCGCCCGCACGCCGGCGCGCAGGCGTGGGTAGATCGCCGCCACTGCCGCCAGCACCGCGATCGGGATGAGCCCGCTCGCTAGTTGATCGCCCGCAGAGGTGCCCGGCTCGGGCTGGAGGTAGTTCTCGTCGACGATGTGAAGCGCGACGACGGCCAGAGCTAGGCGAACGAGGCCGACCTCCGTGCGAAGGGCCGCCGCGACTCGCGTCGCGACGGCCCTTCCGGATTCGGCCGACGGATGAGCGACCGTCGACATACCAGCCCCTTAACCGGCTTTCTTGATCCTGTCGCTCATGGAACTCCTTTCGGTCGGTTGCGTGAGCACGAGACCACGCCACCATCAGGAGCTCCTGGCAGGGACCTGTGAAACTCCTGTGAACGAGTCCGATGAGTTCTGCGGCGTCGGGCAGTCTCTAGGGAAGGACCCGACAGGAGGGGGCGAGCTCATGACGGATCACGACCGCGATACCGAGGGGAATCCCGCGACGGCGCCGAGCGTTGAACCACCCATGCGGGAACGCCGCCTGGCCCACGAGCGACTCTCGACGGGCGCGCTCGCACGCTGGACGCGGGCGTGCGCCACGCACCCGTGGCGCGTCGTCGGCGCCTGGGTCGGCATCGTCGTCGTCCTGGTCGCCCTCGTCTCGACCGTCGGCGGCGACCTCCGCGACGAGTTCGAGATCCCCGGCTCCGACACGCAGCGGGCAACCGACCTGATCGAGTCCGAGTTCGCCGAGGAGCAGGGCGGCGTCCTCAACCTCGTCTTCGCCGCGCCGCCGGGCGAGCGGCTCGACACGCCCGAGCGCAAGGCCGCGGTCGAGGACGCCGTCGCGCGCCTGAAGACGCAGGAGTTCCAGGCGACGAAGGACACGGCCGGCCTCGAGAGCGTCGGCGATCCGTTCAGCGACGACACGTTCTCCGACGACGGCCGCATCGCCTACGCGGAGGCCCAGTTCGACCGCGTCATCTACGAGAAGGACCGGGAGGCCGTCGTGGCCGTCCAGGAGGCCGTCCGGGAGGAGGTCGAGCCGGCCGGCGTGACCGCCGAGTTCAACGGCGACGCCGAGTTCCCGCCGATCGAGCAGGGAACCCAGGAGCTGCTCGGCCTGATGGCCGCGCTCCTCGTGCTGCTCGTCGTCTTCCGCACCTTCGTCGCGGCCGCGATGCCGATCGTGCTCGCTCTCACGGCGGTCGCGAGCGCGTTCCTCCTGCTCTTCATCCTCGCCGGCCTGACCGACATCAACACGATCACGCCGCTGCTCGTGTCGATGATCGGCCTCGGGGTCGGCATCGACTACTCGCTTTTCATCGTCACCCGTTTCCGGCAGCTGCTCCACGAGGGCCTGTCGCCTGCCGACGCCGCGGCCGAGGCCGGCGCCTCCGCCGGCCGCGCGGTGCTGTTCGCCGGGCTTACCGTGGCGATCTCCGTGACCGGGCTCGCCTTCTTCGGGCTCGACTTCGTCACCAAGCTCGGCATCGGCTCGGCGCTCGGGGTGCTGACCACGGTGCTGATCGCGAACTCGCTGCTCCTCGCCGTGCTGCGCCTGCTCGGGCACAAGATCGACCGCCTGAAGGTGCCGTTCCTGCGCCCGATCGACGACTCGGAGGCGGCCCGGGAACGGACGCTGATCGCGCGCTGGGGGCGCTTCGTGACCGCGAACGCGAAGGTCGTGTTCGTCGTCCTGCTGCTGGCTGGTCTGGCGCTCGCGGGGACGTCGGCGCTCGTGCGACTCGGCGCTGCCGACCAGGGCACGCAGCCGGACGAGCAGACCGCCCGGCGCGCCTACGACCTGCTCGCGGAGGGCTTCGGGGCCGGCTTCAACGGGCCGATCCCGATCGTCGTCGACGTCAACGGGGACGAGGAAGCGCCGCAGCGGATCTACGAGCGCGTGCGGAACCTCGAGGGCGTCGCTTCCGCCGGCGAGCCGCAGTTCAATGACCCGAGGACGGTGGCACTCGTCTTCGTCACGCCGGACTCGGCGCCGCAGGACGAGCGGACCGAGGAGCTCGTCGACCGCCTGCGCTCGGACGTCATCCCCGGAGCCGTCGAGCGCGGCGACGCCGTCGCGTACGTCTCCGGCCTGACGGCCGCCTTTTCGGACATCGGCGACCGGATCATGGAGCGCCTGCCGCTCTTCCTCCTCTACATCATCGGCGTCACGTTCATCGTGCTTGCGATGGCCTTCCGGTCGATCGTGATCTCGCTCGCGGCGGCATTCACGACCATCCTGTCCGCGTTCGTGGGCTTCGGCGTGCTCACGCTGATCGTCCAGGAGGGGTACCTGCTGGAGCTGATGGGGCTCGACCGGACGGGCCCGATCGAGACGTTCGTGCCGCCGATCGCCTTCGCGATCCTGTTCGGCCTCTCGATGGACTACATGGTCTTCCTGATGAGCCGCATCAGGGAGGAGCACGTCCACGGCCTGCAGACGCGGGAAGCGGTTGAGCACGGCATCGCCGCGATCGGCCGGGTGGTCGTCGCCGCGGCGCTGATCATGGGCACCGTCTTCGCGGCCTTCATCCTCACCTCCGACCGGATCTCGAAGGAGTTCGGGATCCTGCTCGCGGTCGCGATCCTGACCGACGCGCTCGTCGTGAAGATGACGCTCGTGCCGGCGTTCCTGACCTGGCTGGGCGAGAAGTCCTGGTACATCCCGGGCTGGCTCGACCGGCTGCTGCCGAACATCACGATCGAGCCGCCGCACGACGCGGAGGCACCGGCGAGGGTCGGCGAGCCGGCCGAGGTCTCCGTCCGGCCCTGACCCGGGAGAAGGCCTGGAGTACTTCGTCTACTGCCGCGACCGGCCGGGCACCGGCGGGCTGCGCGAGCAGCTCGTCGAGGCCCACTGGTCGTACATGGACGGCTACTCGGAGCGGATGGTCGCCCGCGGGCCAACGCTCGCCGAGGACGGTGAGACGGCGACCGGGAGCATGCACATCGTCGACCTGCCCGACGCCGAGGCGGCACGGGCGTTCGCCTTCGAGGAGCCGAACTACGCGGCCGGCGTCTACGACGAGGTGACGATCAGGCGCTGGCACAACGCGCTGGGACGCACGATGTGGGAGTTCGCGGGCGGCGCCGAGGGCGGCCCGCGCTTCCTCGTCATCGGCCACCGCGGCACCGAGACGGCTACGGCCGCCGACGGCTTGGCCGACTTCGCCGACGAGCACCGGGATAGTCTGATCCTGTGCGGACCGCTGCTGTCCGACGACGGCTCCGAGTGCATCGGCGCCGCTTTGGCGGTCGAGGCGCCCGCTCGCGAGGCGGTCAAGGCGCTCGTGGCTGGGGACGCCCTTGCGGGGACAGGGCTCTGCGAGCGTGCCGAGATCCATCGCTGGCAGTTCGGCGGCCGGCGCTGACGCGCTCCCGCGGGTCGAGTAGCGTCGGCTGCTGATGCCGCCGCGCGAGCCCGAGCCGCTGCTCGGAAAGAGCCACTTCCGCGTCCGGATCGGCCGCCGCGAGCTCGGCTTCGCCGAGGTCGGGCGGCTCACCTCCGAGACCGACCTGACCCTGCCCGACCAGCCGCACGACCGCCTCGAGACCGTCGTCCTCCGGCGGGCCCTGACCGGGTCCCGTGAGCTCTACGAGTGGCGGCGGCGCATCGTGGACGGGATCGCCGACCGGCGCCCGGTGACGATCAGCCAGCTCGACGGGCCGGGCGGGAGGATCGTCAACTCGTGGCGCCTCGAGCGCGCGTGGCCCTGCCGCTGGTCCGGCCCCGCCTTCAACGCCGCGGAGACCGGGCTCGCATACGAGGAGCTCGAGCTCGCCTTCGACGACCTCGTCTGGCTGGAGCCGCGACGACCCCCCAAGCGAACCCAAGGAGGCTGAGATGGCCGTCCAACGCGCCTTCCCCTACGCGCAGTTCAACTTCCTCGTCGACCTCGGCACCGGGGGGACGGACGGACCGCGGGCGGGATTCCAGGAGTGCAGCCCGATCGGCATGACGGTCGAGGTCGTCGAGTACCGGAACGGCAACGACCGGGAGAACAACGTCCGCAAGCTGACCGGGCTCGCCCGGGCTGAGGACGTCACCCTCCGCCGCGGCATCATCGGCTCGCTCGACCTCTACCAGTGGCTCGACCAGATCCGCAACGGCGACCAGGGCGCCGTCCGAACGGTCGTCATCCACCTGCAGAGCGAGGACCACACGGCGGTCGTCCAGAGCTGGAAGCTGCTCCGGGCGCGTATCGTCAGGCATGTCAGCGGGCCGTTCGACGCACGCGCCACCGACGTGGCGATGGAGGAGCTGACGCTCGCGTACGAGCGCCTCGAGCTCGAGTAGCCGCGTCTGAAAGTGCGATTCGTAACCTCCCCGTAAAACCTCTGTAAGCATGGTTTCAGACGGGGAAACCGCGGCTACTCTCGACCTCAGTGTCGAAACGCGTCACACCCATCTTCGTGTCGCTGCTCGCCGCCGTCGGGGTCGCGGTCGCCGCGAGCGCGTCGGCCGAGCCCGCGGCGAGCGAAGCCAAGTACCAGACCCTTCGCTCGGGGATGCTCGTCGGCTTCTACGACGACGAGCAGGTGTACGGCCGCACCGACTGGGCGTTCCGCCAGCTGCGCGGCCTGCGCGCCGGGATCGTCCGGATCACGATCGACTGGGCAACCGTCGCGAGGCGCCGGCCTGCGCGACCCGCTGACCCGGCCGACTCGGCCTACAACTGGACGGCGGTCGACCGCGTCGTCGCCGAGGCCAAGCTGAACAGGGTCCGCGTGCTCGCGACGATCTACGGGACGCCGCGCTGGGCCGGCCGCGCGAAGAACCGGCTTCCGCGGCGCGTCACGGACCTCCGCCTGTTCGCGCACGCCGCCGCTCGCCGCTACAGCGGCACTTACCAGGTCAAGCCGAGCGAGAACGAGCCGGCCCGCGCGCTGCCGGCGATCCGCCACTGGCTCGCGTGGAACGAGCCGAACAACCCCGTCTTCCTCAAGCCGCAGTGGAAGCGCTTCCGCGGCGGCTGGCGTCCGCAGAGCGCGTTCGACTACGCGAAGATCTGCTCGGCCGTGTGGTCGGGGGTGCACTCGACCCGCATCCGCGGTGAGAAGGTCGCCTGTGGCGCCACTGGGCCGCGCGGGAACGACGCGCCCCGGAGCTCGCGCCCGTCGACCTCGCCACTCGTCTTCATGACGTGGCTGCGGCGCGCCGGCCTCAAGCGCTTCGACGCCTACGCCCACCACCCGTACTACACGAACCGCTTCGAGCGCCCGTCCACCGTCCCGCGCTCGAAAAAGGCGGTCATCCTCGGCAACATCGGCGTCCTCATCAAGCAGCTCAACCGGCTGTACGGCCGGAAGATGCGGCTCTGGATCACCGAGTACGGCTACCAGACGCGGCCGCCCGACCGGCTGTTCGGCGTCCGTTACGCGACGCAGGCGAAGTACGTCCACGAGGCGTTCAGGATCGCCCGCAGGACCCGGCGGATCGACATGCTCGTCTGGTTCCTGATCCGCGACGAGCGGCGCCTCTCCGGCTGGCAGTCGGGCGTCATCTCCGCGCGCGGCGCGCGCAAGCCGGCCTTCCGCGCCTTCCAGAAGCTGCGCTAAAGGAAGAGCGCTCCGGCCCGAAGGCCGGAGCGCTCTCGAGGACGCGCTAGCGCCGCACGGTAAACGACCGCTTCAGGTCGGCGGCCGAGCTCGTGCCGGCGTAGACGTCGATCTGGCCCGGCTCCACGACGAACTTCCCGAAGTTGTCGTAGAAGCCGAAGTCGCTCTTGTCGAGCGTGAAGGTGACCGTCCGTGACTGGCCGGCCGCGAGCGTCACGCGCTCGAACCCGCGCAGCCTGCGGACGGGTTGCGAGATCGATGCGACCGGGTCGTGGATGTAGAGCTGCACGACCTCGTCGCCCTCGCGGCTCCCCGTGTTCCTCACGGTCACGGAGGCCTTGAGGCTGCCGTGCCTCGACACGCTCGAGGAGCTCAGCTGCAGGTTCGAGACCTCGAACGTCGTGTAACTCAGCCCGAAGCCGAACTCGTAGAGCGGCGAGCAGCTCGGGATGTCGCGGTGCCGCGAGTTCCACTTCACGTCCGGGTTGCACGGCCGCCCGGTCCGCTCGTGGTTGTAGTAGATCGGCACCTGGCCGAGCCGCCGCGGGAACGAGGCCGGCAGCTTGCCGCCGGGGTTGACGTCGCCGAAGACGACGTCCGCGACCGCCGGTCCGGCCTGCACGCCCGGGAACCACGCCTCGAGGATCGCGGGCGTGTCCGCGAGGATGTCCTCGAGCGCGAGCGGGCGGCCGTTGAAGAGGACGACCGCGAACGGCTTGCCGGTCGCCTTGATCGCCTGGATCAGCTCCTCCTGCCTGCCCGGGAGATCGAGCGTGCTCCGGGCAGCGGCCTCGCCGCTCATCTCGCGCGTTTCGCCCAGCGCGAGGACCACCTGGTCCGCCGCCCGCGCGACGGCCACGGCCTCGGCGAAGCCCGCGTCGGAGCCGCAGCCCTCCGGATCGGTGTGCGGCGGCTCGGTGTTCGAGAGCTTGCAGCCCTCGGCGTACGTCGCACCCGGGCTCGCGGCGGCGATCCCGTCGAAGACGGTCACGACGTCGCCGTCACGCCCGGCTCCCCACCAGGGGCCGAGCATGTCGTGCTGGTTCTTCGCGAGCGGGCCGATCACCGCCGTCTTCTTCGACTTATCGAACGGCAGCACGCCGCCCTCGTTCCGGAGCAGCACCATCGAGCGGCTCGCCGCGTTCCGCGCAGCCGCCACGGCGTCGGGCCGCAGCATCTGCGCCTCCGCCTCTGCCGGCGTGTACGGCGCATACGGGTTCTCGAACAGCCCGGCGCGGAACTTCACGCGCAGGATTCGGCGGACTGCGTCGTCGATCCGCTTCATCGAGATCCGCCGCTCGCGGAGCAGCTGCTCGCCGAAGTCGCGGATGAGCGTGCTCGTCATCTCGGAGTCGACGCCCGACTCGAGCGCGAGCTCGGCGGCGGCGGGCCCGTCCTCGGCGACGCCGTGACCGCACTCGCCCGTATCCGGGTTCCGCGGCGGGCAGGCACGCATTTCGGCGACGGCGGTCCAGTCGCCCTCGACGAACCCGTCGAAGTCCCACTTGCCCTTGAGGATCTTGTTCATCAGGTAGTCGTTGCCGCAGCCCGGCACGCCGTTGATCGCGTTGAACGAGCACATGACCGTGTCTGCGCCCGCGTCGATCGCGGCCTTGAACGGCGGCAAGTAGAGGTTCCACAGCCGCTGCAGCGACATGTCGGTCGTGTTGTAGTCACGGCCCGCCTCCGGCTGGCCGTAGGCCGCGAAGTGCTTCGGGCTGGCGACCAGCTTGTCCGGGGCGCTGTAGTCGTCGCCCTGGATCGCCTTCACGCGCGCCGCCGCGAGCACCGCATTCAGGTACGGGTCCTCGCCGGCAGCCTCGGCGATCCGCCCCCAACGCGGCTCGTGCGAGACGTCGACCATCGGCGCGTACGTCTGCTTGAGCCCGACCGCCGCCGACTCCCGTGCCCCGTACAGATGGTCGTCGAACGCGACCTTCGGGTCGAAGCTCGCGCCGACGGCGAGCGGGATCGGGAAGACGGTGCGGAAGCCGTGGATCGTGTCGAACGCGAAGAGAATCGGGATCTTCAGCCGCGACTCCTCGACGGCGATGCGCTGGAGCTCCCTGATCCTCGCGGGATCGGTGACGCTGAGGACGGAGCCGAGGCCGTTCCGGACCCCATCCTCGGTGACGAGGAAGTCCGGCAGCAGCTGGATCTGCCAGAGCTTCTCCTCGAGCGTCATCTTCGCCAGCAGGTGGTTCACCCGCGACTCGATCCTGCGGTCGGCAGGCTGTCGCGTGGGTTGGAGCGCTTCCTCGTCGCTCGACTGCGTCGCAGCCACGACGCCGCCCGCAGCCAGCGTCCCGAGCACGAGAATGAAGAGAACTGCCGCAGCCCTGAGTCTTGACGTCTGCATGGGTATCCCCCTTGACTCGGACCGGTGTCAGGGACCGTGTACCCACCGTGTCGCGAGTCAAACTCGCGCACGTGGAGCTTGTGCGGGCGCGGGCATACGACCGCGAGCGGCGCCGACCCGGGTCGACATCCCTGGATCGAGTGATTTCCGCCGCGTCCACCTGAACGGGGGACGTAGGGCGACCGTCCCCGGCGCACGATGCGCCTGACTTCGCTCCGGCGAGGCGAACGCGGAACTGCGGCCCGCGTGGGCGGGAGGAAAGGAGGGCTGGTGGCTCGAGATCGCGCCACTCACGGCGAGGGCCGACTCAGCGCGCTCTGGGGCAAGGGGTCCCGGGGAGGCGACAGCCGTTCCCGCACGCGGATCGGCGCCGCCGTCCTCGCGGCGATCGGCCTCCTCCTCGCCGCGCCCTCCTGGGCCTCGGCGGCATCGCACGTCCCGCCGCCGCTGCTCGAGGCCGCGAAGGCCGGCCCGACGGACGTCTTCCACGTCATCGTCGTCGGCGATCCCGGCATCGACGCCGGGACGCTCAGGAACCAGGTCATGAAGGACGCGCGGGGCAACCAGTTCGGCCTCGTGCGACGCGAGTTCAAGCACGTGCTCGACGGGCTCGCCGCCGACCTCACGGGCGCGCAGCTCGCCTACCTCGCGAATCGGAAGGGCGTCCGGTCGATCACGCCGGACGGCCGCGTCCGCGCCTCCGGATTCAGCGCGAGCCACGTCTGGCCGACGGCGATCGGCGCGGACCTCCTGTGGGGCGCACGGCCGCGCGGACGGATGCCGGCGATCGCGATCGTCGACACCGGTGTGGACAAGACCCGAGCCGCCGACTTCGGCGCGCGGGTCGTGGCCCGCGTCCACTTCTCCTCGCTCAAGCCCGATCCCAGCGACTCGGACGCCGACTACTCCGGGCACGGCACGCTCGTGGCGGGGATCGCGGCAGGCGGCTCGACGGTCTTCCCGGGCGTCGCGCCGAGGGCGAACATCGTCTCGCTGCGGGTGACGAACGGCGAGGGACAGGCGATCAAGAGCGACGTCATCGCCGCCGCGGACTGGATCTTCGAGAACCGGCGCTCCTACGACATCCGCGTGGCGAACTTCTCGCTCGGCTCGCCCTTCGCGAACTTCGGCCTCGTCGATCCGCTCAACGAGGCGGTCCGGCGCCTCTGGCTGACGGGCACGGTCGTCGTGGCGTCCGCCGGCAACAACGGCGCCGGCCGGATGCTCTACGCGCCGGCGAGCGAGCCGTTCGTGATCACGGTCGGTGCGACCGACGTCGCCGAGACGGCCTCCGTCGCCGACGACACGAACGCGCCGTGGTCGAGCCACGGGTACACGGCGGAGGGCTTCTGGAAGCCGGAGCTCGCGGCGCCCGGGCGGTACATGCCCGGCCCGATCTCGCGCGACTCCAGCCTCGCGCAACTGTTCGCGAGCCGCGTCGTCGCGCCCGGCTACATGTGGATGTCGGGCACGTCGTTCGCCGCCCCGGTCGTCGCCGGCGCGGCTGCCCAGATCCTCGCGCGGAATCCGTCGTTCACGCCCGACCAGGTGAAGGGCGCGCTCATGACCACCGCCCGCCGGCTGCCGCTCGCGGCTCCCGGCTCGGTCGGCGTCGGTCAGATCGACGTGGCGGCCGCCGCGTCGGTCCGCAGGCCTCCGAACCCGAACGCTGCGCTCGAGCGGTTCGTCCGGCGGTACCCAGGGGTTCCCGGCCGGCGGTACCTCGACACGACCGCGTGGGCGGCGACGGCGGCATCCGACCCCGACTGGACGGACGTCTCGTGGACGGACGTCTCGTGGTCAGACGTGTCGTGGTCAGACGTGTCGTGGTCAGACGTCTCCTGGTCGGACGTGTCGTGGACGGATGTCTCATGGTCGGACGTGTCGTGGTCGGACGTCTCCTGGTCCGAGGCCTCGTGGTCGGACGTCTCCTGGGCGGACGCCGCGTCCGACGACTGACGGAGTCGCGACCCGCGCGGTCGAGCCGCCGGCTTGACCGTCGTTCACGGATGGTCGTACGCTAGGCGCCTCCGAAGGAGGAACGATGCAGCCGGAGCCGTCGACCGGCGAGACCATCGTTGGCGGGATGAGGACGCTCCGTGAGCTCCTCGTCCTGGGCCTCGTCGTCGCGTTCGTGGTCGTCTACGGGACCTTCATCTGGGAGATCTGGGAGGCGCGTGCCGACAATGCCGCGGCTCCGCGCTACAGCGACGGGCTCGTCGCCTTCGCGGGATCACTGGCGGGCGTGCTGGGGAGCGCGTTCGCCATCGCGCTCGGGATCGCAAAGCCCGCCGTCGACCAGCCGACGGGCCGTCTCGCCCGGATCAAGAGGCCGTTCGCCGGCATCTCGCTGTCGATCACCCTCGGGATCTGGGCGTACGCCCTCGTCGGCGGCGCGGCGGCCGCGACCGCGCTCGTGAACCTCGAAGAGACGCCCGACCCGATCAAGGCGCTCTCCTCGGTCTTCCTCGGCTATCTCCTCGCAGTGGCGTCGACCGCGTTCCGTGCTGCGCGGCCTGCTTAGAAGCCGGCCGGTCGCCGACCGCCTGTCGCAGCTCGCGATCGACCAGGCGCGGCGGGTCTCCGCGGGCAGGCGCGTCATCGGCTACGTCCTGCTGTTCGTCCTTTTCGTCCTCGCGGTCATCGTGCTCATCCTGCTCAACCTCGCGGTCCGCAGGCTGTGGGGCGAGCTCCTCTACGCGATCGTCGTGCTGGCGGTGGGGCTCTGGGCACTGGGTCAGACCCGGGTCGCCAGGGAGACGCTCCCCCACTTCGGCGTGCACGCGTTCTCGATGAAGCGCGCGCTGCTGTGGAGCGCGTTCGCGCTCGTCGCCGTCCCGGTTGCGATCGTCCACTGGCCGTACGGCCCGTTCGTGCTCGCCTTCGGGCCGCTCTTCGCCCTCGTCCTGTACCTGAGACGGAGGCCCGGCAGCCCCGAGCTGTGGAAGTCGCCGTGGGTCAGCGCGGCGGGCGGGTTCGTGCTCGTCGTCGCCGGAGGCGCGATCCTCGGACCGCAGCTCGGCGCCGCACGTCCCGCGCAGGACGCGCCGGCCGCGGCGGCGGAGCGGCCGGAGGACCGCGCACTCGCCGAGCGCGTGCGGCCGATCCTGTTCTTCGACGACGTCGAGCGGCGCTTCCCGGTCGACATCGAGACGGCGGTCGAGCGCGACCAGGTCCGTGCTTGCCGCGATGCGGTGCTCAGTGATCCCTGTCCCCACGTGACCGATGCGGGGGAGGTCGACCTCGGCGCCGACTACCTGAAGTTCCAGGACGTCGACGTCCCGCGGGGCGGTGACGACGGAAGCGCGTACTACTACCGGGTCATCGACCGCGCAGAGCGGATCTACGTCGACTTCTGGTGGTTCTTCACGCGGAACCCGACGCCCGTCGCAGGTGGGGCGCTGTGTGCGCCCGGGTTCCGCCTCCCGGGCGCGACCTGCCACGACCACGAGGCCGACTGGGAGGGGGTGACCGTCGTCCTCGGCCCGTGCCGTCAGGGCGGCGCCATCTGCATCTCGAGAGCCGAGGGACGGAGCTGGGCGCCGATCGCCGTCCGCTACGCGCAGCACGAGTTCCTCGTCTCGTACGCCTGGGAGCCGACCCTGAGGCGAGTCTGGAGCAGCGTCCGGCGCGATCCCCTCCGGCCCCTCGTCTACGTCGCACGCGACAGCCACGCCTCGTACGCGCGACCCTGCGCGCGCGACTGCAGGCAGATCCAGCTCGGACTCGTGCGTCGGGAAGGCACGCACGACGGGAGGACCGCGTGGCATTGGAACGGCGACCCGTGCGAGGACTGCCTGAAGCCGCTGCCGGTCACGGGCGACGGGAAGCCCGCCGAGTGGAACGCGTTCGAGGGCCGCTGGGGGACCCAGCACTGCTTGCTCGGCGGCGCGTACTGCGACACCACGGGCGCGCCGCGCGCGCCGCCCGAGCAGGATCGGTACGAGGAGCCGTGGCAGCCGGGACCGTGGGTCTGCCTCACCGAGCCCGGGGACCCCGACTCGACCGCCCTCCGGCGCTGCGCTCGCTCAGTGAGCCCTGAAGGGCCCTTGCCGCGCTGACCCTTCACCACCGCCGAGCGCGGTCTGACACCCTGAGCGCGGTGTCCGAGAGCTACGTCCCGCTCGGTGCGCACCTCGTCGGCAGCGTGCCCCTCCGCGACGCCGACGAGGTCTTCCGCACGCTCGGCGAGCGCCTCGGCGACCGCCTTCGGCGCCTGCCCGACGGCGAGACCGGGCCGCGGGCCGACTGGATCGTCTGGCAGTACCCGGTGCTCAGCTCGCGGCCGCAGTTCGAGGTCGCACCGCCCGCCCCGGGGTCGTACCGCGCACTGCCCCGCTTGCGGCTTCGGCACAGAGAGGACGCTGGGGAGCTCCGCTTCGGCTCGCTGGGCTACGCCGAGGCCGCAACCTCGTCGTACGAGACGTTCCCGCACCTCAAGCGCGACGGCGTCGTGCCCCCCGGGTGCCGGTTCCAGGTGTGCCTGCCGACGCCGCTCGCACCGGTCAGCGCCTTCGTCGCAGCCGACGACCAGGCGGTCGTCGAGCGAACCTACGAGGCGGCGATGCTGACCGAGCTGGAGCAGATCCTCGATGCGGTCCCGCACGAGCAGCTCGCCGTCCAGTGGGACACGAACGTCGAGTTCGGGATGCTCCAGGAGGAGCTGCCCGCCTGGTTCCCCGACGTGCAGGCCGGGATCCTCGAGCGGCTGATCCGGATCAGCCGCCCCGTTCCCTCGGAGGTCGAGCTCGGCTTCCACTTCTGCCTCGGCCACGACGAGCAGGCACCGCGTCATGTCCCGAAGGACACGCGGAAGATGGCGGACGTCGCGAACGCGCTCGCGACGAGCCTCGAGCGCCCGCTCAACTGGGTGCACATCCCGCTCGCGCGCGACGCCGACACCGCCTTCGTCGAGCCGCTGCAAGATCTGCGGCTCCACGCCGAGACGGAGCTCTACCTGGGCGCGCTCCACCCTGGCGAGACGGCCGAGGAAAGCCGGCGGCGAATCGATCTGGCCCACGAGGCCGCGCCGGAGTTCGGGCTCGCGACGCCGTGTGGCTGGGGCCGGCTCTCGCCGCGCCTCCTCCCCGAGCTCGTCGTCGCGCACGCGGAGCTCACCCGGCCGGTCGCCGACCCGGAGCGGCGCCGAGGGTTCGTCTTCGACTGGGGCGACTTCGAGCGGATTCCCGACGAGGACTGGGTCGCGCAGCCCGTGGACGCCTTCGGCCTGCACTACGACACGGTCGAGAACCACGGCTGGTACCGCAACCTCGACCTGACGGTCGAGCAGCTCGCCGGCGACCTGCGCGAGGGGCAGATCCTGATCGACTACTCCGGAGGGACCGGGATCCTGCTCGACCGCCTGCGGCTGCGGATCTTCGACCGCCAGGTGGGGATGCTGATCGTCGACAGCTCGCCGAAGTTCCTTCGCGTCGCGCTCGACCGCTTCCGCTCGGACGAACGGGTCGCCTTCCGCCGGCTGCGCTACCTCAGAGACGAGCGGCGGCTCCAGTACGTCGACGAGGTCCTGCCCGCTGGCTTCGCCGCCGACGCGCTCGTCTCGACCAACGCGATCCACCTCTACGACGACCTCGAGGAGACGCTGCGGGCCTGGGTGCGCGTCCTCCGGCCCGGAGCGCGGGTGCGGATCAACTCCGGAAATGTTCGGAACCCGCGGGCGGGCGAGAACGAGTGGATCATCGACGAGACCGTCTATGTCGTCCACGAGGTCGCGACCGGGATCGTCCGCACCGACGACCGCTACGCGGCCTACCGGCCGGTGCTCGAGGACGACGAGCGGATGCGTGCGTATCTCGACTACCGCGACCGCGTCTTCCTGGCGCCGCGGCCGCTCGAGTACTACCTGGAGACGCTCGAGGCCGCCGGGTTCGCGATCGAGGACGTGGCGGAGCGGACGATCGAGGCGGACGTCGAGGAGTGGTACGAGTTCCTCGCGGCGTACGCCGACGCCGTCCTCGGCTGGGTCGGCGGGTCGGAGAAGGTGGACGGTGCCCCGGCCTCGGAGGGGGCCGCGGAGGACCGCCGCCGGCTCCTCCACGACGCGCTCGCCGTCATCTTCGGCGGACGCCCGACCTTCCGCTGCTGCTGGACGTACATCACCGCCAGGAGAGATTGAGAAGCGCGGAAATAGCGCCCCGCGCCGGAGCGTTGGAATAGGCATTGCTCAATCTCTCCACGCGAGAAGGGGGGCTTGATATGTCGCTCTCGCCTAGGACGCTGTGGATCGGAGCCGCCTTGCTCCTGGCGGTCGTCGCGGTGGTGCTGCTCGCCGCGTACTCGGGTGACGGCAGCGGCGGAGGCGTCGGCTACTAGCCACGGTCCGTCTGCGGGCGGCGAGGCGAAGGAACTCCTCGGCCTCCCGCCCGCCCGCGCCGACACCTCCTATGCGGCTCGGAGCTCCGGCGGCAGCGGTCTTGCATGGACGACGACGAGCCGGCGCGTCGGCCTCGTCAGCGCGACGTAGAGCTCGCGCAGCCCCTGCCCCTCGACTGCCTCGTCGACGATCAGCGCCGGCTCGACGACGATCACATGGTCGAACTCCATGCCCTTCGCCTCGCGCGGGGTCAGGACTGCGATCCGGGAGTCGTCGAAGAGCGACGTGGTGCCGCCGTCGGCGTCGCCGCGGAGCGAGGCCGGGGCGATCACGGCGAGCAGGCCCTCCTCGCCGGCCAGCCGCGCGGCCACCTCGAAGGCGGCGTCCAGCGGCGGGTCTCCGCGTAGGAGCTCCGGCGGCTCCGCGCCGACGCGGTAGGCGAGCGGCGGCTCGACGTCCGGCGCGATCCGCTCGAGCAGTGGAAGAGCGAGCGACATGATCTCGCGCGGCACGCGGTAGGCGTGGCGCAGCTCCTCGACCTGCGCGCGCTCGCCGCCCGGCAGGTACTCGAGGAGCTCGTCCCAGCGGTCGTAGGGGATCGGCCCGGTCGCCTGCGCGATGTCGCCGAGGATCGTGAACGCGCCGTCGGCGCGGCGGGCGATCATCCGCAGCTGCATCGGCGTCAGGTCCTGCGTCTCGTCGACGATCACGTGCCCGTAGCGCTGCGGCTCGCCCCGAAGGAGCGCGCGCGCCTCGTCGAGCAGGGGCAGGTCGCCGTCGCTCCAGCCGCTGCGCGCCCGCCGCAGCAGCGTTTGCTCGGCCTCGTCGAGGATCCCGTCCGCCGCCTCCGCAAGCCGCTCCCGTGACGCGAGCAGCTGCCGGACGACCTGCTCCGGCCGCGGCGCCGGCCAGACGCGGTCCAGGAACCGCTTCATCCGCCCGTCGTGCCGGAGCGCCTGCTCGACCTCGTCGGAGGTGCGGAACGCCTCGCTGCCGAGCCGGGCGCCGTAGTCGGCGTAGAACCGCCGCAGCACCGCCATCCGGAAGCGTTCACGCGCGGTGGCGGCGAGGCCGAGCTCGGCGCGCGCGTCTCGGAGCAGCTCCTCCACCTCGTCCTTCCGGACGCCGACGAACCGGCCGTCCATGCGGACGACCAGGTCCTCGGGCTCCCCCTGCGAGCGCCGTTGGGCCGCCCTCGCGACGACCTCCGCCAGGCGGACGTCCGCCTTCAGCCGCTGCACGTCCGGCCCGTCGGACCGGGTCACCTCGGCGCCCTCGACCAGCTCGCCGACCGCCCGCTGGTCGACGCTCTCCTCGCCGAGCGTCGGGAGGACGTGCGAGACGTAGTCCATGAAGGTCGGGTTCGGCCCGACGACGAGGACGCGCCGGAGCGCATCGCGGTGCGTGTAGAGGAGGAACGACGCGCGGTGCAGCCCGACCGCCGTCTTGCCGGTGCCGGGCCCGCCCTGCACGACGAGCGGCGGCTCCGGCTCCCGCGCGATCAGGCGGTACTGGTCGCCCTGGATCGTCGCGACGATGTCGCGCATCCGCGCGTCCCGGGCCCGCTCCAGCTCCTCGAGCAGCAGGTCGTCGACGGCTGCCGCAGCGTCGGCGAGCGAGCCGTCGAGCGCCTCGTCGCTGATGCCGAGCAGCTTCCGGCCCTGCGTCCGGAACCGGCGGCGGAGCGTGACGCCGTGCGGCTCCACGGGTGTCGCCGTGTAGAACGGCCGCGCCGCGGGCGCCTGCCAGTTGACGACGAGGACGGCCTGGTCGTCGTCGTGCACCCAGCGGCGGCCGACGTAGAGCGCGTCGCTCGTCCCCTCGAGGTCGATCCGGCCGAAGCAGAGCCCGCGCTCGGCGTCCTCGAACGTCCGCAGGCGGCCCGTCGCCCACTTCTCGATCGCCTCGGCGGCGA
Organism: Gaiellaceae bacterium; assembly: GCA_035776735.1. Classification (GTDB taxonomy): domain Bacteria; phylum Actinomycetota; class Thermoleophilia; order Gaiellales; family Gaiellaceae; genus JACDAN01. The sequence continues at coordinate 21,603 of DASSSO010000028.1, forward strand.
CCTCGCTGACCCCGGCGTCGCTCGTCCGAAGGAGCGCGGCGCGCATGCGCTCGAGGCAGTCGTAGGCGTGGTCGACGTAGGCCTGCTCCGCAGGCAGGTCGGGGTGGGCCATGCGTCTGAGGGTAGGAGCTGGAGCCCGCGAGGGCCAGCGCTGCGGGCCCGGTCAGCCCTCGGCGATCACGAGCTCGCCGTCGACGAGGAGCTGGTCGATCACCCCGACGACCACGGCGCGGACCGGCGCGGTCGCCATCCCGATCACCTGCCTCGCCGAGTTGCCCTCGTCGATGATCAGCACGGCCTCTCCGGCCCCCGAGCCGACGGTGTCCACGCAGATCAGGTAGTCGCCGTCCGGCTTGCCCGAGGCATCCAGCAGGTCACACAGCAGCAGGCTGCGGCCGTCGAACACCGGCGAGTTGATCGTGGACACCACAGTGCCCACGACCCGGCCGACCTTCACCGCCGCCCCTCCGCACCGCCGCCCAGCTCCTCGACCGCGTCGACGATCCCGACGATCGCGTGGTCGACCGGGACGAACGTGTTCGGCAGGGCCTGCGAGGCCTCCCGGGCGCCGACGATGTACACCAGCTCGTCCGGGCCGGCCATGTGGACGCCGTCGGCGGCGACGACGGGCTCTCCGTCGGGCTGCTCGTGCCTGTCCAGCGGCTGGACGACGAGGAACTTCACGCCCTCCAGCCCGTCGGCCTTGACCGACGCCACGAGCGTGCCGATGACCCGCGCGAGCTGCACTATCCGTCCCTGCCGCCGCCGGCCGATCCCGGGAGGGGGCGGCCGCGAGGAGCGACGACGCCCGTCGGCAGCCCGTTGCCGCCCGCCGCCGGCTTCTCCACGTCCTTGGCCCGTTCGCCGAACCTCGGGTCGGCCACCAGGTTCTCCTGCATCTCGGCATGAAGCCGCGAGATGACGACGTGGGTAGCCTCCTGGCCCGAGTCGGCGAGGCGGTCGAGACCGTAGCCGACAGCCGCCTCGACCTCGGCGATCTCCCCGCCGAACAGGACATACCCCTTCCCGCCGAGGTCGTCCGCCAGGCGCAGGTCGCGGATCGTCACCTCGGCGCCCTTGACGCCGGCGTCGGCCGCGTCGATCGTCGCTGCCACCGTCGGCGTCTCGATGACGCCGAGCGCCTCGCCTGCATCCTCCCGCCGCGCGCCTCCGATCGACGCGACGACGTCTTGGTGCACGTCGGGCAGGAACACGACGTCCACCAGCGAGGGGCCGGCGACCTCCCGGCCCGCCTGCACGGCCTCCTCGACGTCCGCAGTGAGGCCGCCGACCAGCACCAGGTACTTGCCCGGGTGCACCGTCCCGGCCAGGATGACCTGCAGGGGCGCACGCTTGACCATCGCGTCGCCGGCCTCGATCCCCTTGGCGATCGAGTCGAACTCGAGGAGGCCGACCGCCGGCTCCATCAGACGATCCGCAGCGCGCCCACGACGTTGATCCGCCGCTCGCGCGAGAACGTGCGCGGCCTGGTCAGACCGTCACCGGTCGGGCTGGCGATCGAGAAGGACGTGAACCCCTCGCCGCCCTCCCCGAGCCCGGCGAAGTTCGGGCCGTTCGCGACGAAGATGCTGCAGTTCATCGCCCGGGCCATCCGCGTGATCGTCTCGACGTTCGTCGAGTGGATGGATGCGGTGTGCTTGAAGCCGTGCTCGGACCTCACCGCGAGGTCGATCGCCGGCTCGACGCTCGGCACGCGCACGACGGGCATCACCGGCATCATCTGCTCGGTCCAGACGAGGTTGTGCTCGCGCGGCACCTCGGCCACGACCAGCCGGACGTCGTCCTCGACGCGGATCCCGAGCTCGCGCAGGATGACCCCCGCGTCCTTGCCGATCCAGGCGGGGTTGATCTGGCCGGGCTTGTTGGGCGGCCCGAGCTCGGTGAAGATCACCCGCTCCAGCCGCCGCAGCTCGTGCTCCTTGAGGATGTAGGCGCCGCCCTGCCCCATCGCCCGCACGAGTCGGTCGGCGACGGTATCGACGACGATCGTCGTCTTCTCGTCCGTGCAGATGACGTTGTTGTCGAACGAGGCTCCGGCGACGATGTCCCGCCCCGCCTTCTCCACGTCGGCGGTCTGGTCGACGACGGCAGGGGGGTTGCCGGGGCCGGCGGTGATCGCCCGCTTGTCCGTCTTCAGCGCCTCGCGCACGACGCCGGGCCCGCCGGTCACGAGCAGCAGCCTGACGTCGGGATGGTGCATCAGCTCTTTCGCGCTCTCGACGGTCGGCTCCGGCGTGGCGGTGACGAGGTTCGCGGGGCCGCCGGCCGCGACGACGGCGCGGTTGATCAGGCGGATGTTCTCCGCGGAGACGCGCTTGGCGTTCGGATGCACGTTGAAGACCAGCGCGTTGCCGGCGGAGACGATCGAGATCGTGTTGTTGATGACGGTCGAGGTCGGGTTCGTCGTCGGCGTGATCGCCGCCACGACGCCGAAGGGTGCGAACTCGGTGGCCATCATGCCCTCGTCTCCGGTGACCGCCTCGAGCTCGAGGTCTTCCGGCCCGGGCGTCTTGCTACTGACCAGCCGGTTCTTCACCACCTTGTCGACTACGCGGCCGAGGCCGGTCTCGGCAACCGCCATCTCGGCCAGGTGCTCGGCGTTCTCGAGCATGGACGCGCGGATGGCGGCCACGATCGCCTTGCGGCCCTGGAGGCCGATCCGCTCGTACTCTGCAAACGCCCTCGAGGCCGCGTGGACCGCGTCGCCGATCGACGGGAAGATCCCGTCGCCCAGCTCCGCCTCGTCCGCGGCCGAGAGCGCCGCTTGCGCCCGCAGCCCGGCCCCGGTGTCCGCGCCGGCCTCCCCGAGTCGGCGCCGGACCCGCTCGATGATCTCCTGGATCTCTTCCTGCGAGAGCACGCTCATGGCTCACCCCGCTGACAGCTCGTCGGCCTCATTTGTGGAACTTCTCCTCGCCGCCCACTTCCCACGTGTCGACGATCGCCATGATCACCGCATCGCACGGGCGGTCCCGTGTCGCCTCGGTCTGGCGGGCCGAGCTCCCGGTGGCCACCAGGACCACCTCGCCGACGCCGGCGCCCACCGCGTCCGCGGCGACCACGAACGACCCCAGGTCGTTGTTCTCCACGTCGAGGTGGCGGACCACCAGGAACTTCAGCCCTTCCATCGTGGGCTCCTTGCGGCTGGCCACCATCGTCCCGGCTACGCGTCCGAGGAGCACGCTTCTCCTTTCGCCGTTCGCTCCTTCGCGGCTCCCGGGGCCGGGAGAGCCAGAGGCTCCCCCGGCCCGAAAGCCGGCCGTCCTTCACGCCTGGCGCTACGAGGCCGCAGCCTGGCCCATCTCCTCGGCCTGCTCCTTCCGTCCCAGCGGGAGCACGAGGTCGATGTTCACGTGCGGCCGGGCGATCACGTGGCTGGCGATCAGCTCGCCGACCTTCTCGGCGTTCTGGACGCCCGCCTGCACGGCCGCCTTCACCGCGGCCACGTCGCCCCGGACGACGGCCGTCACGTAGCCGCCCCCCGTCTCCTCGAAGCTCACCAGCTCGACCTTGGCCGCCTTCACCATCGCGTCCGCGGCCTCGACCATCGCGGGGAAGCTCCTCGCCTCGATCATTCCCAGGGCATCAGCCATCTATCCGTCCCTTCCTTTCGTCCTGAACTCTTCGATCGGGTTCCGTCCGTCCACGTCCCTACCCTCCTGCCTCCCGGCCCTCCAGGCCTTCGAGGGCGGCCACCGCCGCCTGCCAGCCCACGTCGATGTCCCGCTCCTCGCCTCCCAGGTAGACCCGGCCCATCGACCCGAACGCACGCACCTCGAGGATGTTGATCTCGGCGGACTTCTCGGCCTCGTTTGCCGCGAGCGCGGCGTAGGCGGCGGGCTCGCACTCGAGGACGTACAGGGTCTGGCCGGCCATGATCATCTGGCCGTGTCGGGTCCGGTTGATGAGCTGGGTATGGTGGTCGTCCAGCCGGCGGACGATCTGGCTGGAGAGGATCCGCGGCTTGATCCGGTCGGATTCCGTCAGCCCGACGGAATCCAGGATCGCCGCGCCTGCGGCGCGGGTCTCCGCCTGGTCTGCGGAGTGCACCTCGAGCAGGCCGTAGTACCGCTCGATGATCTGCATCCCCGGCCGGACGTTCGTCGCCTTCAGGGCGATGTCCGTGAGCCGGTTGATCTCGATGCCGGGCGAGATCTCGACGTACAGGGAAGCATCGCCGGCCAGGGGCAGGAATCCCTGGGCGATCGTCCCCAGAAATGCTGCGTACTGCGGTTGCAGGCTGTCCAAGAAGCAGTACGAGCGAACCTCGATGCCGTTGCTCATCCGAGCTTGCCTCCCATGTCAGTACCGGCCGTTGCCGGGCTCTCTGCCGGTCACGATCTCGACGCTCGCCGAGGCTCCGATCCGGGTGGCCCCGGCCGCGATCATCTCGCGCACGTCCTCGGCGCTCCTGATGCCTCCTGCCGCCTTGATCCCGAGCTTCGGGCCGACCGTCTCCCGCATCAGCAGGACGTCCTCCAGGGTGGCGCCGCCCGGGCCGTAGCCGGTCGAGGTCTTGACGAAGTCGGCCTTGGCCAGCCTCGCCAGATGGGAGGCGACGACCTTCTCCTCGTCGGTGAGAAGCGCGGCCTCGATGATCACCTTGTTGATCGCGCCGGCCTCGTGGCACGCGTCCGAGACCTTCTCGATGTCGCGGCGGACCAGGTCGTGGTCGCCGCTCTTCAGCGCCCCGACGTTGATCACCATGTCGATCTCGCGGGCGCCGTCGCGGATGGCCCGGCGGGCCTCCATCGCCTTCACCTCTGCAGTGTTCGCGCCGAATGGGAATCCCGTCACCGAGGCGACCCTGACGTTCGAGCCTCGAAGGTTCTGCACGCACCGCCGAACCCAGACGGGATTCACGCAGACGGCTGCGAACCCGTACTGCCCAGCCTCCTCGCACAGCTCGTCGATGTCGGCCGCCGTGGCGTCAGGGCGCAGGAGCGTGTGGTCGATGAACCGCGCCAGGTCGCGGGGGACCTCGGCCCCGTCGCCTGAGTAGCTGATCCGCCCGGCTCCGTTGAGCACCACGCCACGGACCGTGTCCGAGCAGTGAGCGGCGCAGTCACCCTGGCACGAGGGATCCGAGCAGTCCCCGGTTCCGCGGCCCGCCAGCGCTGCGAGAACCTCGCGCGTGATCGCATCGATCAGGGCTTCGGTCGTCGCGCTCATCGCGTCGCCCCCACCTCGGCGCGAGCCAGGTAGCGGCGCTCGATCTCGGTGATCTTCGCGACCCGCCTGGCGTGCCGGTCGCCGCCCCACGGCGTCGACAGCCAAGCCTGCACGATCTCGAGCGCAAGGTTGTCCCCGATCAGTCCGGCCCCGAGCACCAAGACGTTCGCGTGGTTGTGCTCGCGGCTGTTCTTCGCGGAGGACACGTCCCAGCACGTCGCGGCCCGAATGCCGGGCACCTTGTTCGCGACCATGCACGATCCGATCCCGGCGCCGTCGACGACGATCCCACAGCGGCAGCCGCCGTCGGCCACCCGGCGGGCCACGTCGTGGGCGAAGTCCGGGTAGTCGACCGATTCCGTGTTGGTCGTCCCGCAGTCGTGGACCCCGAAGCCGCGCTCCCGGAGGTCGGCGACGATCAGCTCCTTCAGCCGGTAGCCCCCGTGGTCGGCGCCGACCGCCACCTCCGCCGACTCCGTCGGCGAAGGTGCGGCGTCGCCGGAATCCGGGTGCGGAGCCTCCGCGCCCGCCGGCTCGTCGGGCGCCACGTCGGCCAGGACGGCGGCCACCAGCGCCCGGACCTCCTCCTCCGACACGTGGGCGCTCATGCTCGACCGCCTACCTCGGGCCTGTGGAGCTCGACCCGGTACTCGTACCGATCTCCCACGAACACCAGCCGCGTGGACTCGACGGCATGTCCCTCGGGCGCGAACGTCAGGCGCCGGACGAGCAGGACCGGTGTCCCGACTTCGCAGCCCAGGAGCTCGGCACTCGGGGCGTCCACGACGCCGGGCGAGATCGTCTCGACGGCGTGGTCGAGTACCAGGCCGATCGGCGCACTCTGCAGGACCTCGTACATCGATCCCTCGTCCAGCCGGTCGCGGTCGAACAGGTCGTCGTGCCCCTGGAGCGCGTCCAGCGGCAGCCACGTCTCGGCGAGCCCGACCGCGTCGCCGTCGGCCAGGAAGAGCCGGCGAAGGAACCGGCAGGGAGCGCCCTCTCCGAGGCCGAGCTCGGCCGCGGCGTCTGCCGGCGCCGGCTCGACGGACGACGACAGCACCCGGTGCGACGGCGTGAACCCCTGGCTGGACGCCAGCTCGGTGAACGACGTCAGGAGCGGGACGTGCCGGATCTTCGGCTCGGCCACGAACGACCCGAGCCCCTGGACCTTGCGAATCACCCCGCTCGACTCGAGATCGGCCAGGGCCTGGCGGACGGTTGCCCGGGAGACGCCGTACCGGTCGCGGATGGCAGCCTCGCTGGGGAACCGGTCACCCGGCTCCAGGCCGCCCTCACGAACCTCCCGAAGCAGCGCGTCCCTGAGTTGCACGTAGAGCGGCAGCGGTGCCTCCCGGTCGAGGCGCACCGGCAACGCAGTCACGGCCGCAGTCGCAACGGCAAGAGCAGAAGTCCGGTCATCCGGACGACCGTACATCAGCGCTAGTTATGAACGAACGGAGGCGAGATGTCAAGCGCCTCAGTCGTCGACCCGCGGCACCACCCGGCGCACGCGAACCGGCTCGCCGGGCGGCCCGCCGGGCCCGCGGGGCGCTCCTCGCTGCGGACGATGCCCGCCGAGAGATGGAGCAGTCGCGAGAGCTGGGCGAGGTCGAGCTCGCCGGCATCTGCCGCCAGGCCGCCGAGCACGGCGAGCGTGCCCCCCGAAGGAGCCGGCAGCTCGCGGGGCGGGCAGCGCGTCGGGGCACTGCTTGACCGGCGGCGGCAGCAGCTCCAGGTCGTTCGGCTCGAACGACGCAACGAGCCGTGGGTCGTGCGGCTCGCGGATCGGCCAGCCGTTCCCCTCGCGGACGGGCTCGATGGAGGTGAGCCGGTGGAACAGGCGGGCGATGTCGCCGTCGGCCATGTCGTCACCTTGCCGCACTCGCGCGCCGCGAGAGGTGCAGCATGTACTCGTCGAGGTCGAGAGGGTTCGGCGTCGTCCGCCTGCGGGTCGGCCCGGCTCCGTTCACCGGCCGGTAGCCCTCGAAGCGAGAGTCGACCACCCCCTCGCCGCCAGTCAGCCTCGAGAGCCTGCCCTGGAGATCGTTCAGCCGCGCCGCAGGCAGGACGGTGTCGATCGTGGCGAGATCCCTCCCGAGCCCCGGTGTCTCGACGGCGGCGCCGAGCCGCACCAGTGCAGGCATGACCGCCCCGATCGTCGCCGAAGGGACCTCGAGGCTGACGCGGAGAACCGGCTCGCAGACGACCGGCGCCGCCTGCTCGAGTGCCCGCATGACGACGATCGGCGTCAGCTTCCGGAAGTCGGCCGCCGTGCTGAGCGGTCCCCGCCGCGACGGCGGCCCGTCGGGGACGCTGTAGGTGCAGCTCGTCATCGTCACGACGCAATCCGTGACCTGCCAGCCGAAAATGCCCTCCCGCAACGAGCGGCGGACGTACCCGGCCATGCTCTCCGTGAACCGTTCGAGCGTCTTGTAGACATACAGCGGAACCGTGCGAGCCTCGACCTGCAAGCGGAAGTCGACCCCCGAGCCGCTCGGTGCGGGAGCGACGCGAAGGCCCATCGCGGCGAAGAACGGATTCGACTCGGCGTGGAGGACCTCCGCCGCCTCGCCGGTGCGGGTCGGGCGCTCGATGCAGATCGGCGTCGTCTCGCGGAAGATGACGTCCAGGCCGAAGTCGGTCGCCAGCGTCGCCTGGATGACCTCCTTCTGGACCTCGCCGTAGAGCGAGACCGACAGCTCCCGGCGGTTGTCGTCCTGCCGGACGTCGATCAGCGGATCCTGCTCGGCGAGCTGCGCGAGCGCGGTGCGGAGCGCTGCCCTCTCCTCGGGGACCGCCGGAACGACCACGGTCTCCAGCGTCGGCGGCGGGAATTCACGCAGACTGCCAGTTCCGGTCTCGCCGATCCGGTCGCCGACCTGGATCTCGTCGAGGCCCCAGAGCTTGGCGACCGCGCCCGCGGAGACGGACGGACGCTGCACCGAAGGCCCGCGCTCGAAGACCGCGATCGCGGTCACCTTGTCCTCGTGTCCGGCGCCGAACTGCAGCCGGTCGCGCGTGCGGATCGTGCCCGAGAACATCCGCACGTACGCGACCTTCTCCCCGCGCGCGCCGCGCTCGATCTTGAAGACGCTTCCGGAGACGCGGCCCTCCGGATCGCCGCCGGCTGCCGGCAGGAGCTCGGCGATGCCGGCCATCAGCGGCTCCACGCCGGCGCCCGTGAGCGCGGCGCCGAAGAAGACGGGGTGCACGAGCGCACGCGCCGTCTGGGCCGCCAGGGACTCACGAAGTCGGCCGTACGGGACACCCGACTCGTCCTCCACGTACGCGGCCAGGATCCCGTCGTCCCGCTCGGCCAGCACCTCGGCCAGGCGGGCCTGGAATTCGGCGTCGTCCGCCGGCGTGAAGGACGCGCTGCGTGTCCCGAGCCCGCACGGGGTTCCCATCGGGACGATCGCGGTGGTGAGGCGCTCCGAGAGAGCCTGCAGCACACGCTCGTCCCCGGCTCCGGGACGGTCGATCTTGTTGACGAACATCAGCGTCGGAATGCGCAGGCGCTGCAGCGCGCGCATCAGGATGCGGGTCTGCGGCTGGACACCCTCGACTGCGGAGATCACGAGGACCGCACCGTCCAGCACGCTCAGAGCCCGTTCCACCTCTGCGATGAAGTCCGGGTGCCCTGGCGTGTCGATCAGGTTCACCTGGACGTCGCCGACTGTGAACGACGCGACGGCCGACCTGATCGTGATCCCGCGCTGCTGCTCCAGCGCCAGCGAGTCCGTCTGCGTGGTGCCGGCATCGACGCTACCGACCTCGTCGATGACTCCGGCGGCGTAGAGCAGCCGCTCGGTGAGAGTGGTCTTACCGGCGTCTACATGCGCCAGGATCCCCAAGTTCAGCGTCTTTCGCGTCACGCGTCATACCCTCCGAATAGGTCGCAAAGGCCTTGGTGGACATGAACGCGTGGCGCATCTCCGCTCCTTGGTCGATCGGCGCCGGACTTACGGGCTGAATGATACGGCTGTCGCGCGCCAAGGTCGCTCCTGGTGCCGGATTAGTCTGCTAACGTACTATTTAGTCCGTAACCTGACTAAAGGAGGAGCGGTATGGAGGCACGCACTGTCACCACCCTGATCGACGCGCCGAAGGCGCCCGTCTTCGACTACCTCTCGAGGGTCGAGAACCTCCCGGACTGGGCGACCGAGTTCGCACGCGAGCTGAAGTTCGTCGACGGGCAGGCGAAGGTCGTGAACGGCCTCGGCGAGCTCTTCTTCTCGGTCGAGGCCGACCGGGAGACCGGCGTCATCGACATGTACGCCGGGCCCACCCTCGACGACCTCGCCCTCTTCCCCACCCGCGTCGTCGAGCTGCCGGGAGGGCGGAGCGCCTACAGCTTCACGATGTTCAGGCCGCCGGAGATGCCGGAGGAGCTCTACGAGTCGCAGTACCAGTCGCTCCTCCGCGAGCTCGAGAACGTCCGCGCGCGGTTCAGGTGAGCGCCCCGGTCGGCCGCGACGACCTCGGCTTCCTGCTCGCGAAGGCGACGCAGCGGTGGAATGAGCTCCTCGCCGAGCGGTTCGCGGCCGCCGGGTACCGGGACGTGCGCCCGTCGTACGGGTCGGTGCTCGTCCCGCTCTTCGAGGAGGACGGGCTGCGGCTCGGAGAGCTCGCGCGCCGCTCGCGCCTCAGCAAGCAGACGATGACCGGCCTCGTGCGGCGCCTCGAGCGCGACGGCCTCGTGGAGCGGCGAGCCGACCCCGAGGACGGCCGCGCCTTCCGCGTCTTCCTGACGGTGCGGAGCCGCACCTTCGAGCCCGTCGCCGCCAAGGTGCTCGCCGAGCTGGACGCCGCCGCACGGCAGAGGCTCGGCGAGACGCAGGTGGACGAGCTGAAGGACGGGCTCCAGGCCCTGCTCGACCTCCGCCGCGGGTGATCATGTCCTCTCCCGCGTCCGCGGCTCTGTTGAGCTAGCTGCTATCGCTCGGCCGGCGGCAGCTCGTCGTCGGCGAGCGAAACGCCGCGGGGCGGACGCACGAACGGGTCGATCTCCCGTGCGGTGAGCTCCGCGGGCCAGTCCCGCGGGTAGTCGCCGAGACTCCAACGGTCGCCGCCGGGAACGCACAACTCCACCGCGATCCGCTCTCCCTCGACACGGAGCAAGTTGTAAGCGGGCTGAGGGAAGCCGCGAGTCCGGAGCGTCGCGACGGTGCCGGAGTGCACGAGCAGCATCCCGGCAAGCGGCCAGATGTACGGGACGTGGCGATGGCCGGAGAGGACGAGATCGACGCTGCACCGTCGCAACAGCGCGAGAACGTCGCCTGCATCGAGCACCTGATTGCGTTCGCGGCCGGTTCCCGGGACCGGCATGAGGTGGTGGTGGCAAACGAAGACACGGAGGTCAGGGTCGCCGGCAAAACCCTCCTCGATCCACCCGTAGTGCTCGCGCCCGATCTCGCCCTCGTCGATGTCGGGTTTCGAGGAGTCGACGGCGACGAGCGCCAGGTCGAGCCCCGCGCACTGCACGCGCACCCGCGAGTCGCGCGCGCCGAATGTGTCCTCGTATTGGAGGTAACCGACGTTGCGCGCATCGTGGTTCCCCGGGACTCGCACGATCTGAGGCGCAACGAGCGCCTCGAGCTCCGTCTTCGCCAGGGGGTACTGATCCGGATAACCGTCGTCCGTGAGATCGCCCGCGACGACGATGAGATCGGGTTCGGCCGCGTTGATCTCATCGATCGCCGTGTGCAACAGCTCCGCACGATGACGGGCTCCGCCCACATGGACGTCGGAGATCTGTGCGATCAGCATCGGCCGACCTTAGTGGGAGTTCATCGACTTGGGTGAGTCTTCGTCGACCGGCTGGTCGAGCGTCCGGCCGTTGAGGACCGGCCGCACGTCCACACCTCACCGTGGCCGTCGCCTACTCCGCGAGAAACTCGAGAAGCGCCCGGTTGACCTCCTCTGGATGCGTCCAGGGGATGTTGTGCGGCCCGCCCTCGATCCTGACGAGGCGCACGTCGTCGATCAGCGCCGGCAGACGCTCCGCCGTCGCGCTGATCGGCAGGATTCGATCCTCGGTGCCATGCACGACGAGCGTCGGGACGTCGACCCTTTCGAGGTCGCCGCGAAAGTCGGTCAGCCAGCTGTCCACGCACGCATACGTGGCATACGGGGACGCGCCGGCGGCGACGACGAAGGACGCCTGCCAGGCTCTGCCGCTGATCCGGCTGCCGCCGAACACGTCGACGTTGTAGAAGTCGTTGAAGAAGTCCTCGAGGTAGTCGTAGCGATCCTTGACGATCGCAGCCTTGATGCCGTCGAAGACTTCTCGGTCGACACCCGCCGGGTTGTCGGCAGTCTTGAGCAGGAACGGCGGGATCGCGCCGAGCAACGCTGCCTTTCCCACACGCCCGGACCCATAGGTCGCCAGGTAGCGCGTCACCTCGCCCGTGCCCATCGCGAACCCGACGAGAGCGACGTCCTCGACGTCGAGGTGCTCGAGCAAGACGTTCAGGTCGGCGGCGAACGTGTCGTAGTCGTAGCCCTCCGTCGGCTGGCTCGACCGACCGAAGCCTCGCCGGTCGTACGTGATCACGCGGTAGCCGTTGGCAAGCAGCTCGCGCACCTGGCGCTCCCAGGAGTTTCCGCTGAGCGGGTAGCCGTGGATCAGGAGCACCGGTCTGCCGCTGCCGTGGTCCTCGTAGTGGATCTCGACGGGGGCGTCGTTCTCGGTTCCAACTGTGATGCGAGGCACGCCTAGCTCCAGAAGGGACGATCAGCCTCGATCGCCCGGTGCCCGGGCCGGCCTCCGGCCGACTTCGAGCGCTCGCGCGAGGTCGGTGATCGACAGAAGCCCGGCCAGGCGCCCGTCGTCGACCACGAGCCCGCGATTCGCCGTGGGCCCAGAGAGCTCCACCAGGGCGTCGACGGCCGTCTCGTCCTCGGTGAGGAGCGGCACGTCGTCCAGCGAGATCATCGTGTCCCGCACGCGTCGTGTGTCCCACTCCGAGCGAGGCACCGCGGCGACCGAGGCGAAGGGGAGGAGGCCGACCGGGCTGTCCCCGTCGAGGACGGGGTAGGTGGTGAACCGGTGCGACCCGGCGACGTCGTCCATGACGCGCCCGATCGTCGAATCGGCGTCGACAGTGACCGGACGGCGCGCCATCAGGTCGCGAACGTGCATTCCGCCCAGCGCTTGCTCGGTCGCGGCGTAGCGGGCCTCGGCCCTCGCGCCCTGGAGCAGGTACCAGCCCAGGAAGGCGAGCCAGGCGCCGCTGAACGCGCCCTGGAAGACGAACATCGCGAGGCCGAGCGCGATGAACAGGTAGCCGAAGCCCTGTCCGATCTCGGACGCGACGCGGGTCGCCCAGGCGTCGTCCCCCTTGGCTCGCCAGAACGCGGCGTGCAAGACACGTCCACCGTCCAGCGGCGACGCGGGCAAGAGGTTGAAGGCGGCCAGGACGAGGTTGATATAGCCGAGCCAGGCCGCGACCCCGTCGACGGCGCCCGGCACGGAAGGAAGTGCGATCGACACGAACACGACTCCCAGGCCGATCGAGACGAGCGGCCCGGCGACGGCAACTCGGAACTCGGCGCCGGCGCTCGGGAACCGATCCTTGAACTGAGCGACGCCGCCGAACAGCCACAGGCTGATCGAGTCGACCTCGATCCCCTCGCGCCGGGCCGCCCACGAGTGCCCGAGCTCGTGGAGCAAGATCGACGCCAGGAACAGGAGCGCCGCAGCGACGGCCATCGCGAGGTGGGTCTCGCCGGACAGCCCGGGGTTCTGAGACGGGAAGACGCCGTCCGCCAGCGACCAGACGATCAGGGCGAAAACCGCGAGCAGGCTCCAGTGCAGCCGGACCTCGACGCCGCCGAAGCGGCCGATCGTGAAGTTCCCGTCCATCGTCCGTTCTCGTCGTTTGGCCGTGCCGCCGCCGCTCGGGCGGCCGACTGCTTCCTTGGTGGCCATGGCGCGCACTCTCGCTCCGGCGAGGATTCGTCGCGCCCGTGGAAGCCACTGGTCTGCGCCGGTGGTTCTAGGACGTCTGCGCGGCTCTCGGGAGTGCCTCGCGGAGCTCTCTGCGCGAGCTGATGCCGAGCTTCGTGAACACCTTGCGCAGGTGCCACTCGACCGTCCGAGGGCTGAGGAAGAGCTGCGCGCCGATCTCGGGATTCGTAAATCCGTCGCCGGCGAGTCGCGCGATCTGCCGCTCCTGCGCGGTCAGCTCGCCGCGGGTCTCGTCGGTGCGCTTGCGCACCGTCTCGCCGGTGGCCGCAAGCTCGCGGCGTGTCCGATCGACGAACACGTTTGCCCCGAAGTCGCTGAACATCTCGTGGGCGCCGCGGAGCTGCTCGCGCGCGTCCACGCGCCGCCCCTGGCGGCGCAGCCATTCCCCGTAGAGAAGCCGTGCGCGGGCGAGGGACAACCGCACTCGCGTTCGGCCGAGAAGCTCGATGGCCTCGCCGTATGCCGCCTCGGCCGACCCGTCGTCGCTGACCAGAGCGCGTGAACGTGCCTCCAGTCCCCGCGCGAGATCCGTTCCGGCCTCGCGTGTTCGCTCGGAGAAGCGCTCGTACGCAGCGACCGCCGCCGGGTGGTTCCCGGACCTGACGGCTGCCTCGACGAGCTCCGGCAGCGACCACGACCAGAGGCTGAGGTCATCGTGGGCGCTGGCCTGCTGGGCCGCCTCGAATGCTTTGTCGTAGCGGCCGAGGCCGTTGTGGAGGACGCTCGTCGTGGTCTCGCAGACGGTCAGAACCAGTCCTTGCCCGCGAGCAGTCGCCGCCTGCTCGAGGGCCTCGTTGAGCATCGACGTCTCGGTCTCGTCCCCCCGGCAGGCGGCGAGCAGCAACCTGGTGAGGTAGGTGGGGTTTCCCGTCCTCGCGACGATGGCGTCCGACTCGTCCAGCAACGCCGCGGCAGCGTCCAGATTGCCCTCGTGGACTCTCATCGCCCCGAGGTAGCCGAGCGAGACCGGCAACGCCCCGTAGAGCCCGGTTGAGCGGGCGAGCTCGACGTGGCGGGTGGCGAGGACGTTCCACGTGTCGTCGTCGAGCAGCTCCCCCGCGACTCGGCCGGCGATCAGCGTGCCGCCCAATTCGCGCTCGTCCGGATCGTTCAGGTCGCAGAACATCGCCAGCGCGCGCTTGAGGATCGGGGCGCCGTCCGCGAAGCCGTCGGTGTACAGCACCGCGAGACCGTCGACGAGCAGGTCGGTGGCAGTCGGCGGCTGCGCGGGGGGCGCGGCGCGAGCGGCCTCTGCCGCGGCGAGGACTCCGCCGCCGAAGCGGCCGGCGGTGATCGCGGCCCAGAGTGCCTCCAGGTACGTCTCACGTGCGACCCGAACATCGAGAGCCTCCAGCCGACGCGCCGCGTCGAGGAGCAGTTGCGCTGCGTCGCCGGAGCGGCTGATGTCCAGCATGATCTCGCCACGCAACCGCTGGGCGCTCGCACTCTCGAACGGATCCAGCGGGCCCTGTGCTGCCGTCGCGACGAGATCAGCCGCAGCCTCGGGTAGACCGGCCTGCCCCTTCGCCCGCGCCGCGGCCAATGCACGCTGGGCTCGGCGTCGCGGCTCCGGCGTGAGCTCGGTCGCACGCTCGAGGAACGCGGCGGCGGCCGCGAGACCTCCACGCGCCTGCGCACGGCCGGCCGAGGACTCGAGCTCGTCGGCCACGTCTTCGTCCGGAGCGAGCGTCGCGTGTGCTCGATGCCAGGCCCGGCGGTCGGGATCGACCGCTGGATCGGTCGCCGCCGCCAGCGCGCCGTGCACGCGCCGGCGCTCGTCGGGCGGCGCCGCCCGGTAGATCGCCGACCGGAGCAGCGGGTGGTGGAAGGCGACTCGTGACCCGACCTCGATCAGGTCGGCGGCCTCCGCAGGAGCAGCGGCCTCGGCGGGAATGCCGAGTCCCCCAGCGGCTTGCCAGAGAAGCACCGGGTCGCCGAGAGGCTCGGCGGCGCCGACGAGCAGCAGCCGTTGCGTCTCCTCGGGTAGCCGGCCGACTCTGCGTCGGAAGCTTGCTTCGATGCGGCTCGCGAGCGGTAACGAGTCGGGCAGCGCGAAGCCGCCGGCGAGGCTGGCCGAGGAGACGCCGCGAGGGAGCTCCAGGAGCGCGAGCGGGTTGCCGCGGCTCTCCGCGACGATCCGGTCGAGGACGCGCTCGTCGAGCGGCCCGAGGCTGGACGACGCGAGCAGCTGGCGCGCGTCCACCGGCGACAGCCCGCCCAGCTGCAGCTCCGGCAGTCCGGCGAGCTCTTCCAGCGCCTCGTCCTCGCGTTCTGCGAAGACCAGCAGGATCGACTCGGCCTCGAGCCGTCGCGCGACGAACGTGAGGACGAGCGCCGTGGCGTGGTCGAGCCAGTGAGCGTCGTCCACGAGGAAGACGAGCGGCTGCGTCTCGGCGACGTCGGAAAGCAGCGTCAGAACCGCGAGGCCGACGAGGAACGGATTGGGTTGCCGGCCGTCGCTCAACCCGAAGGCCGTCCGCAACGCCTCACCTTGCGGTGCCGGCAGCCCCTCGACGCGGTCGAGAACAGGCATGCAGAGCTGGTGGAGCTTTGCGAAGGGAAGCTCCATCTCCGACTCCACGCCGCCGGCGCGGTCCAGACGACAGCCGTCGCTTCGCGCCGCGACGTAGTCGAGCAGGGCGCTCTTGCCGCAACCCGCCTCTCCGCGCACCACGAGTGTGCCGCTCCGGCCACTCCGGACAGCGCTCAGCAGCTCGTCGAGCCGCTCGCACTCGTCCGCGCGGCCGAGGAGGAGGTTCGGTTCCCCCCGATCCATCCGGACCTGAACGCCCATCTGTACCGAGCGAGGATAAATACCGCCGGGCCGGCCGCGGATCGCCCCAGCACCCCGGGATCGACCAGTGACTCTCACGGGCGCGACGCGCCGCCCGAAGCGCGAGGCTGGAGGACATCCAGGCGCGACCCATTCGCGCAAACCGCAACCGATCGGAGTCGCAGATACCCGTTCAAACACCCACGGCCGCAGCCACGGCGATCCGGCCGTTCACGGTCGACGTGCCGGAGCTCGTCGAGGCGGCGTAGTTCGTTCGGCATACCACCAAGGAGGTCACCATGAGCACCACAGTCGAGACCGCCACCGAAATCCGTCCCTTCCATCTCGAGATTCCAGAGGAGCAGATCGACGACTTGCGCCGGCGCATCGCGGCGACGCGCTGGCCCAGCAAGGAGCTCGTCGAGGATCGGTCGCAGGGCGTCCAGCTCGCGACGATCCGGGCGCTCGCGGACTACTGGGCGAACGAGTACGACTTCGGGCGCCTAGAGGCGCGGCTGAACGCGCTGCCGCAGTTCACGACCGAGATCGACGGGGTGGACATCCACTTCATCCACGTGAAGTCGCAACACGAGAACGCGATACCGCTGATCATGACCCACGGCTGGCCCGGCTCGGTCATCGAGCTCCTCGATACCGTCGGTCCTCTGACCGACCCGACCTCGCACGGTGGCACCCCCGAGGACGCATTCCACCTGGTGCTGCCGTCCTTGCCTGGCTATGGCTTCTCGAGCGAGCCGACCGAGCTCGGCTGGGAGAACGGCCGCATCGCGCACGCGTGGGCGGAGCTGATGGACCGCCTCGGCTACACGCGCTACGTCGCCCAGGGAGGCGACGTGGGCGCCGCCGTCACCGACGCGATGGGCCGCCAGGCACCCGAAGGGCTGCTCGGCATCCACGTCAACCTGCTCGCCCTGGCGATCGGTCTCAAGGACCAGCTGCCGGCGGAATCCGAGCGGGAACGCGCGGCGCACGACAAGCTCAACGCGTTCACCACGGACGGCTTCGGCTACTTCCTGGAGCAGACCACCAGGCCGCAGACGATCGGCTACTCGCTGCTGGACTCCCCGGTCGGGCTGGCTGCTTGGATGCTCGACCACGACACCGACAGCTACCACAAGATCTCGCGGGCGTTCGTCGACGGCGGGCCCGCGGGCAACCTCACCCGGGACAACATCCTCGACAACGTCACGCTGTACTGGCTGACGGGCACCGGCGCGTCGGCCGCCCGGTGGTACTGGGAGTTCGGACGGTTCCTGGCCGCAGCCGATGCGGCCGGCCAGGCGCCGCCGCCGGTCTCGGTTCCCGTCGGCTTCACGACGTTCCCCGACGAGATCTGGGCTGCCCCGCGCAGCTGGGTCGAGACGGCCTACCCCGGCCTCGCCTACTTCAACGAGGCCGACAGCGGCGGCCACTTCGCCGCCTGGGAGGAGCCGGAGCTCTTCTCCACCGAGGTGCGGGCCGCATTCAGCTCACTGCATTAGGCGCGGCCAGGGACTGGAGCCCATTCCTGCCTGGGTCGCCGTGTCCTCGCAGGTGCACATGCCCTCGCTCGGCGGGGCGACCGAGTGGCTAGGTTCAGAGCCGCTCGGCCCCGCCGAGCTGCGCGGCCGCGGCGTGCTTGTGAACTTCTGGACGTGGACGTGCATCAACTGGCTGCGCCAGAAGCCCTACGTGCGCGCGTGGTCACAGGCGTACCGAGACGACGGGTTGGTCGTCATCGGGGTCCACACGCCAGAGTTCTCGTTCGAGCACGATGTCGATGGCGTGCGGCGGGCGATGAAGGAGCGCGCGATCGACTATCCGGTCGCGGTCGACAACGACTACGCGATCTGGAGCGCGTTCGCCAACCGCTACTGGCCGGCGCTGTACTTCGTCGACGCCGACGGCATCATCCGCGACCAGCACTTCGGCGAAGGACGTTACGAGCAATCCGAGCGCGTCATCCAGCGGCTGCTCGGCGTCGAACGCGGCCTCGTCTCGGTCACAGGCGTGGGGGTGGAGGCGGCGGCCGACTGGGATCACCTGCGCACGCCCGAGACCTATCTCGGCTACTGGCGAGGCGAGCGCTTGGCGTCCCCGGACACCGCCGCGGACGAACGCCGTCTGTACCGGCTGCCCGAGCGGCTGAGACCTCATCAATGGGCGCTCGCCGGCGAGTGGACGATCGGGCCCGAGAACGTCCGGCTCGACCAGGCCGGTGGCAGCATCGCCTGCCGCTTTCACGCGCGCGACGCGCACCTCGTGCTCTCGGCCGTGCCAGCAGAGCCGATTCCCTTCCGGGTGCTGCTCGACGGCGAGCCTCCC
>DASSSO010000171.1:0-8233 GCA_035776735.1 Gaiellaceae bacterium
CTGCCGTTCTCGGTCTTCGTGCATGCGTTGGATGAGTACGTCGAGAGCCTCGACCCCAACGTGCTCTCCACGCTCGACGACGACGTGCAGGCAGAGCTCGCGCACGTCTTGCCCTCGCTGTCTGCGCTCGCAGCCGGTCGCGCGGTGGCGCTCCAGCACGAGCGCTACCGCAGCCACCGAGCAGTGCGCGCGCTGCTCGAGTGTCTCGCGCAGACGCGGCCGCTCGTCCTCGTGCTCGACGACTTCCACTGGGCGGACCCGGGCTCGGTCGAGCTGCTCGGCGCACTGCTGCGCCGGCCGCCCGCGGCGGCCGTGCTCACGGCAGTGGCGCTCCGCCCCCGCCAAACCCCGGAGCGCCTTGCAGCCGCCCTCGAGCGGGCGCATCGTGCGGCGGCGCTGACCCGGCTCGAGCTCGGCGCTCTGACGCCGGATGAGGCTCGAGAGCTTCTCGGCGAAGGGGTCGACGCCGCCGGCGCAGCCGTCCTCTACCAGGAGAGCGGTGGCAACCCCTTCTACCTCGAGCAGCTCGCCCGCACGCCCGAGCGCGCAGGTGGAGCCGCCTCCGCTCACGAGATCTCACTGACCGACATCGGCGTCCCGCCCGCCGTCGCCGCCGCGCTGAGCGAGGAGCTCGCGCTGCTGTCCGACGGCGGACGCCTCATGCTCGAAGGAGCGGCGGTGGCGGGCGATCCATTCGAGCCCGAACTGGCGGCCGCCGCGGCCGCCACCTCTGAGGCCGCAGCGATGCACGCAGTCGACGAGCTCCTTGAGCTCGATCTCATTCGCTCGACCGACGTGCCCCGACGCTTCCGCTTCCGACACCCGCTCGTCCGGCGCGCCGTCTACGAGGCCACCGCTGGCGGCTGGCGGCTTGGGGCCCACGAGCGGTGCGCGGAAGCGCTCGCTGCCCAGGGAGTGACAGCTGCGCCGCGCGCCCACCACGTCGAGCGGTCGGCGCGCCAGGGCGACGTCGCCGCCGTCGCCGTCCTCCGCGATGCGGGCGAAGCAACCGCACGGCTCGCGCCCGAAAGCGCCGCGCGCTGGTTCGATGCGGCGCTGCGGTTGCTTCCGCAGACCGCGCCGGCACAGGAGCGTGTCGAGCTTCTGCTCGCCCGTGGCGGGGCGCTGGCGGCAGCCGGCTATTTCACCGACAGTCATGAAGCGCTGCTGGAGGCGGTCGCGATCGTCCCGGAGCGGTCGAGCGGCCTCTGTACGACAGTCGCAACGGCGTGCGCCGGGGTGGAGCGCTTCCTCGGGCGATACGAGCCGGCTCACGTGCGTCTGGTGAGAGCCCTTCACGGCCTCCCAGAGCCGGCCTCGGTCGAGTCCGTCGGTCTGCTGATCGAGCTGACGCTGAACGAGTTCTACCGCTCGAGATACGAGGCGATGCACCACTGGGCCGGGCGCGCTGTGGACGACGCGAAGGTGCTGGGAGATGCGGCCCTCATGGCGGCGGCGCTTGCGATGCCCGCGCTCGCGGAAGCCATGACCGGACCGCCCGAAACAGCTCGATCCCATCGTGCCGAAGCCGCAGCGCTCGTCGACGGGCTGTCCGACGACGAGCTCTCGCTCCGCCCCGACGCGGTGGCCTGGCTTGCTGCGGCTGAGCTCTACCTCGACCTCTACGCCGAGGCCGACCTGCACGCGAGCCGCGCCCTCAGGCTCGCTCGCGCGACGGGGCGAGGGGATTCCTTCTTCCGCCTCTACCTGATCCTGCCCAGGGTCTGGTACGTGCGCGCCAAGCTGGCCGAGGCCGCCGAGCTCCTGGACGGCGCCATCGAGGCTGGGCGCTTGCTCGGGACCTCGCCGGCTCTCGCCGGGAACCTCTTCAACCGCTCGGTCGTCGCTCTCGCCGTCGGCGATCTCGACCTCGCGCTCGCCACCGCGGAGGAGGGCGTCGAGCTCACGCGCGACCTCGACGAAGGCTTCGTTACGGCCTGGGCTGCGGTCAGGCTCGCCGGCGTCCTGCTCGAAACCGGTCAGCCGGCCCACGCCGTCGAGCTGCTCCTCGGCCGCGCCGGCGGTGAGGAGTTGACGCTCATCCCCGGCAGCTGGAGGGCGTACTGCCTCGAGCTGCTCACGCGCTGCTGGCTGGCTCTGGATCGCCGCAGCGAGGCCGAGCGCGCAGCCGGTCTTGCCGAGGCAACGGCAGCGGCCGTGCGGCTTCCCCTCGCTGCTGCCTGGGCCGATCGTGCCGCCGCCGCCGTAGCTCTTTCCTCGGGGAACCCCGCAGGCGCTATCGACCGCGCACTCGCTTCGGCCGATGCCGCCCACGAAGTCGGAGCCCCAATCGAGGCCGCGCTCTCGCGCACACTCGCGGGCCGAGCGCTAGCCCAGGCCGGCCAGAGCGACCAGGCCGTGTCGGAACTTCAGCGCGCAGCCGCAGCGTTTGACGAGTGCGGGGCGGTGCGCTACCGCGACAGCGCGGAGCGAGAGCTAGGGAAGCTAGGTCACCGCCCTCATCGGCGCACGCACGCAGGCAAGTCAGACGGCACGGGCATCGACTCGCTGACCGAACGCGAACTCCAGCTGGCGCGGCTCGTCGTCGACCGCAAAACCAATCCGCAGATCGCCGCGGAGCTGTTCCTCAGTCAGAAGACGGTCGAGACCCACCTGCGCAACATCTTCAGAAAGATCGGCGTCTCGACACGCGTTGAGCTCGCACGCGTCCTTGTGCGCGCCGACGACGGTGCGCGCGCAAGTTCGCGCTAGGCGCGTCGGCGAGTGTGGCGTCGATCAGGGTCGCTGTTCGAGAAATCAGGGTGCGGGATCAGGGTGACACCCCGATGTCGCAGCTGCGCGGCAGCCGCAAGCTGGGCCCGTGCAATCGAAAGAAAGGGAGGCACGACGCCATGTTTGAGGTGACTGCGCGAATCAAGATCCGCGACGGCGAGCTTGACGGCTTCAAGGAGCAGGCCGCCGAGATCATGAGGGAGGTCAAGGAGAAGGACACGAAGACGCTCCGCTACGACTGGTTCATCAGCGACGACGGAACCCAGTGCGAGGTCCGCGAGGGCTACGTGGACGCCGACGCCGTGCTCGAGCATGCCCAACACATCGGGGAGGCCAGGGCCAAGCTCTTCCGCGACTTCGCCTACGACCACGACATGACGCTCTACGGCGAGCCGTCGCCAGCACTCGCCGCCGCGTTCGAGGCGCTTGGGAGTGCGGTCACGTACACGAAGTACTCGTTCTTCCAGGGGCTGGAAGCCGAGGTTCTCGACGAGGTCCCGGCTTAGGTAGCCGCGCGAAAGGGGTGGTACCAGTGACCCAGAGCCATGTCTCAACAACAGCGTTGCGGCCGCAGCACGCCGCTCGCCGCTCGGGATGGACCGGGAGCCGCATCGCAGCGCTCGCGATCGGAGTGCTGCTCGTCCTGTTCTCGCTGGCGCTGCTGGGCGCCGGCGGGACGGCCCTCTGGGCCGACCGCACTCAGCGCGACGGAGGCTACGTCACGACCGACGTCCACGACTTCTCCACCGCGGGCTCCGCACTGGCGACCGTGTCGACCGAGCTCGGATCGGCCGGGGTCGGCTGGCTGTACTCCCCGGGCCTGCTCGACGAGGTTCGGATCCGCGTCACGCCGGCAAGTCCCGGCCCGGAGCTGTTCGTGGGGATCGGCCCCTCCACGGAGGTGGATCGCTACCTCGCCGGGGTGAACCACACTGTCATTAACGAGTTCTGGGAGGAGAAGGTGGAGACCGTCGCCGGCGGTCAGCCCAGAGCTGCCCCCGCAACGCAGGACTTCTGGGTCGCCTCCGACACGGGCCGCGGGGCACGGACCCTGGAATGGGATCCGACCGACGGATCCTGGACCGTCGTCGTGATGAATGCGGACGGGCGGCCCGGGATCGACGTTGGAGCGGACCTGGGAGCCCGCATGCCGGCCGTGCTGTGGATCGCTGTCGGCGTGCTCGCGGCAGGGGCGGTCCTAATCGTCGGCGGCGCGCTCCTGATCGCCGGAGCGATCCGCGGCCGTCGCGCCGGCCAAGCGAGCACTGCGTGAGCTGAAAGGAGCGAGAAATCATGCAGCCGATCAAAGAAGCGGCATCCGAGTTCTTGACCAAGAAGCGGGTCGCGGTCACGGGGGTGTCCCGTACGCCCAAGACGCACGGGAGCAACAACGTGTACCGGCGGCTGCGCGAGCGTGGTTATGACGTCTTCGCTGTCAATCCGAACGCCCAGGAGGTCGAAGGGGATCGGTCCTACCCGGATCTGAAATCGATCCCCGGCGGGGTTGAGGCGGTGGTGATCGGAACTCGGCCCGAGATCGCCGGGAACACGATGCATGAGTGCGCCGAGCTCGGCATCAAGCACGTGTGGATGCACCGGGGCCCCGGCGCCGGCAGCGTCTCCGCGGCCGCCACCGACTACGGCCGCCAGCACGGCATCACCGTGATCGACGGAGGGTGTCCCCTGATGTTCGCGCCCACCGCCGATATCGGGCACAGGCTCATGCGCGTCGTGCTCGCCGGGCGCGTGCCGAAGCAGGCGTGAACCAGAGAGGGGCGGATCTCAGCCACATCTCGAGGCTCGGGTGGAGCGAGATCACCGTCGACGGGCGCGGCAACGTCTACGTCAACACGATCAACTTCGACTTCGGCGAGTTCGACGAGGTGCTCGGAACCGGCAAGGCACCCGGCAACAGCACGCTCGTCGTCGAGGCGCCCGCGCCCGGCGTCGGCTGGCCGTAACCGCCGCCGGAGCTCGTTTCGGTGTCGACATTCGCGCTCATCCACGGAGGCGGCGGGACCGCATGGGACTGGCACCTGGTCTCGTCCGAGCTACGCAAGCACGGCCACGAGCCCGTCGCCGTCGATCTCCCCAGCGAGGACGACTCCGCCGGCTGGTGGGAGTACGCCGACACGGTCGTCCAGGCAGTCGGCGATCGCAGCGACCTCGTCGTCGTGGGGCACTCGCTCGGGGGCTTCACGGCGCCGCTCGTCTGCGCGCGCGTCCCCGCCGAGCTGCTCGTCCTCGTGGCGGCGATGATCCCCTCGCCCGGCGAGCTCTTCGCAGACTGGTGGACGAACGCCGCCTACGAGGAGAGCGGCTACGAGGACACCTTCTACCACGACGTCCCTCCCGCGCTCACCGCCGAGGCGAGGCGGAGAGAACGTGGCGAGGACTCGAAGGCGCTGCACGAGCCCTGGCCGCTCGAGGCCTGGCCGGAGGTGCCAACGAGATACCTCCTCTGCCGGGGCGACCGCATGTTCCCTGCGGCCTGGGCGCGCCGCCATGCCCGTGAGCGCCTCGACCTCGAGGCCGACGAGATCGACGGCGGCCACTACATCACGCTCAGCCGCCCGCGAGAGCTGGCCGAGCGGCTCGCAGCATACGCCGCGGCCGTTCGATGACCACTGTGCGCAAGAGTAGGCTCGACGAGATGCGCAAGGTCGTCGTCCAGCAGTTCGTGACGCTCGACGGCTTCGCCGCGGGCCCGAACGGCGAGCTCGACTTCGTCACCGAAACCGGGGCGGCCGCGGACCCGACGTCCGGTCCGTTCGTCGAAAACCAGCTCGCCTTCATCGAGAGCCTCGACACGATCCTCCTCGGCGCCGTCACGTACCGGATGTTCGCGGAGTACTGGCCCGAGCAGACCACGGAGACTCAGCGCATCGCCGATGCGCTGAACGCAACCCCGAAGGTCGTCTTCTCGAGCACGCTCGAGAGCGCTCCCTGGGGAAGCTGGGAGCCCGCGCGCGTGGTCGCCGGGAGCGCCGCCGAGGAGGTTCGGCGGCTGAAGGCCGACTCGGGGAAGGACATGGTCGTCTGGGGCAGCCTGACGCTCGCGGACTCGCTCATGCGAGAGGGCCTCGTGGACGAGTACCGCCTCCAGGTCTGTCCCGTCGTGCTCGGTCGCGGCAAGCGGCTCTTCGAGGACGGCCTCGCGACGCAGTGGCTGACGCGCCTCGAGACGAACACGTACGACGATATGGTCGCGGTCCGCTACGCGTCCAAGTCGTAGTCGACGATCCGTTTCCCAGGCGTCTTCCGGAAGCACAGCGCCTACCCGCGGTACCGGAGTTCGTGTCAGGACGGCACCGGTGGGAGCTCGTCGCCGCCCTCCGGCTCGGCGTCCGATCCACGCGTCCTTCGACGGCGACGGCTTCTACGTCAGCTGCACCGCCGTAGCCACGACCGATGACAGGCAGCCGAGCCCGCATCACCCGTCCACCACTGCAGGTGCATGGATCATGTTCACCACGCGGGTCATGCGTGAGATCGTCCGATCACCGACCCACGAAGGCAAACTGCGGCCTGCGCAACACGCGGAGGCGACGTGCTGACGCACCATGCCCGGATGCGTTTCTCGATCAACATCCCGAACTTCGGGGACTTCGCCGATCCCAGAACGGTGGCCACGGTCGCCGCGGAGGCCGAGCAGGCGGGCTGGGACGCGCTGTTCGTCTGGGATCACGTTGTCCACGACAAAAGCAGGCGGCGAGGCCAGCCGTTCGGCGATCCATGGATGCTCCTGACCGCGGCGGCGCTGGCGACCTCCCACCTCAGGCTGGGCACGATGGTCACTCCGATCGCCCGGCGGAGACCCGAACAGCTCGCGCGCCAGGTCGCTACCTTGGACTTCCTCACCGGTGGCAGGGTGATCTTCTGCGCGGGCCTCGGCGGGCCGGTCGAGGACGAGTTCGGCAGCTTTGGGGACACGACCGACCCGGTCGTGCTGGCCGAGCGCCTCGACGAAGGCCTGGAACTGCTGCAACGCTACTGGTCGGGCGAGCGAGTCAACCACCACGGGCGGCACTACCACGTCCGGGATGTCACCTTGCTGCCCGCGTCGGTACAACGCCCGCGACCGCCGGTCTGGATCGGAGGGTTCTGGCCACACCGCCGACCCATGCGCCGTGCCGCACGCTGGGACGGTGTGGTTCCGCTGTTCACCTCCGCCGGGCACGGGCACATTCCACCCGCCGACCAGGTCCGTGACCTGATCGCCTACATCAGGAAGCACCGCGCGGGGCGTGCCGAGAGGCCGTTCGAGGTCGTCCTCGGTGGAGCCAGTCCGGCCGACGCGGCCGAGGCACGCGACATGATCGCGACGCTGGCCGAAGCGGGTGCCACCTGGTGGGACGAACGGCAACTCCAGAGCAGCGACGATCTGTACAGGCTGACGCCGGTGCTCCGGCGCATCAACAAGGGGCAGCCCTTCCTCTAGACCATCCCGACCAAGGAGCATCCATGAGCGACCTACGCCTCTACGACTATGCCGCCTCCTGCAACTGCTACAAGGCCAGGCTGCTCCTCGCTCAGCTCGGCCGTCCCTACGAGCGCGTTTCCGTGGACATCTTCGACGGAGACACCCTGACCGACGAGTACGCGCGGATCAATCCGGCCCGCACCACGCCGGTGCTGGAGACGAGGGACGGCTATCTGCCGGAGTCGAACGCGATCCTCCTCTATCTCGCCGCCGGCACGCCGCTGCTTCCAGACGACCCGTTCGAGCTGGCTCAGGTGGTGCGGTGGCTGATCTACGAGCAGACCGACGTGATCCCGACCATGGGTGGACTCCGCTTCAGGCTTTTGGTCGGCCGGCTGACGTCGGACGATCCCGAGGCGGTCCGGCGCAGACAGGGCGCCTACGCAGTACTACGCCTGCTCGACGACCACCTCGACACGCACGAGTTCTTCGTCGGCGGCCGCTACACGATCGCAGACATCGCGATCTACGGCTACACGCATCTCGCCCACGAGGCCGGCATCGACATGCAGCCGTACGCCCGTCTTCGTGCCTGGTTCGCCCGAGTCGAACGGGAGCCTGGCTATATCGAGGACGTCACGCCCTATGGGGCAAACGCCGCCCCGGGAGCCGGCCGCTCGCTCTACGACTGAATGCCTGCAAATCGGCATTTAGCCGGTTGCGCTTTCGTCCACTCAGCCAGCTGACCGTGCGCGTCCCTCTTGAACTCCGGTGATCCGTACGCGATGAGGGCTGGCAATGCGTGAGGCGGCTGTGCGGCGCTCCTGCGCCGAGCGGCTGGCTGGGGCGAATGCGCTCCAGGTGAACCAGTGGCCGAATCCGCGCTGCAGCGTCCGCGGGCCGCTCATCGTCAGCTGACCGGCTCGAATCGCGCCGCCCAGCTCGGCCTGTCCCAGGTAGACGCGGTAGAGCGTCGTGGTGTCCACGATGACCTCGAGGTCGACGTCGAAACCGGGATGCTGGAGGCAGACTGAGACCTCGGAGGGCTCGAGGACCATCCAGTAACGCCGCTTTGGG
>DASSSO010000003.1:0-3805 GCA_035776735.1 Gaiellaceae bacterium
AGGATGCGGTCGCGCACGGGATCAAGGTCACGGCCGGGGTGGTCACGAGCGCCGCGATCGTGATGGTCTTCGTCTTCTCGATCTTCGGGACGCTCTCGATCCTGTTCCTGAAGGAGTTCGGCGTCGGGCTGGCGGTGGCGATCCTCCTCGACGCGACGATCGTGCGGGCCGTCCTGCTGCCGGCGACGATGAAGCTCCTCGGGGACTGGAACTGGTACCTGCCGAGCTGGCTCGAGTGGCTGCCGAGGATCGGGCACGAGGAGGAGGAGGCGCCCCGGGCGCCGGCTGCGACGCCGGCGGGCTAGGTCTCGAACAGTGGGCGGCCGCGAGTACGCCGTCTTCGCGACGGGCATCGGCCTCGCGGCCCTCCACGTCCTCGACGACGCGTTCGTCGGCAAGCAGCCGGGGACGTCCGCCGGCGACCATCTGCTGACCGCGGTCGTGCTCCTCGCGGTGCTCGGCGGCTCACTCGCCGTCTATCCCCGGCTGCGCGCCGGAGCCCGCGCCGCGCTGGCCGCGTCGCTCGGGATCCTGATCGCGACCGCCGGGGGCATGCACGTGGCGCACGTGGTGGTCGACGAGGCGGAGCTCAGCGACTTCACGGGGATCCTCGCGGCTGCCGCCGGCCTGCTGCTCGTGGGTCTCGGCGCCGTCGTGGCCTGGCGCGCTCCGACGTCGTCCGCCCCGCGGCGCCGCTGGGCGAAGCGCGGCGCGATCGCGCTCGGCTCGCTCGTCGTCGCCTTCTACGTGCTCTTCCCGATCGGCGCGGCCATCTACATCACGCACACGCCTCGCGAGCCCATCGACGCGCCTTTCGCGGTGCCGCACGAGGACGTGGCGTTCGAGACCGAGGACGGGCTGACGCTCCGCGGCTGGTACGCGCCGTCGCGGAACGGCGCTGCGATCGTGCTCGTGCACGGCTCCGGCAGCAGCAGGCTCGACACCCGCGAACACGCCGGCCTCCTCGCGGAGCACGGCTACGGCGTGCTGCTCTACGACGCCCGGGGACGCGGCGAGAGCGAGGGGGACCCGAACGGGTTCAACTGGACCTGGCAGCCGGACGTCGACGCGGCGGTCGAGTTCCTGCACGCGAGACCCGACGTCGAGGACGGCCGGATCGGCGGGCTCGGCCTCTCGGCCGGCGCCGAGGTGCTGATCGAATCGGCGGCGAGGCGCGCCGACCTTCGCGCGGTGGTGGCGGAGGGAGCGGGACTGCGCGCGTACGGCGACCTGCTGGACGTCCCGGGCGGCGGCAAGTGGGTGACGCTGCCGCAGACGACGGTGATGCTCGCAGCGTCGCAGGTGCTCTCGGGCTGGCCGGAGGCGCGCTCGGTAGGCGACTTCGTCGGGCAGGGGGCGCCCGGCCGGGTGCTCCTGATCGCCGCCGGCCGCGGCGCCGCCGAGGAGGAGGACCTGAACCCGCTGTGGGCGGAGCGGGCGCGCGGCCGCGTTCAGCTCTGGGAGCTGTCCGACGGCGAGCACACCGCCGCGCTCGACGAGCACCCCGAGGAGTACGAACGGCGGGTCATCGGCTTCGTCGACCGGCGGCTGGGCGGGAGCTCGTGAGCGCCTCGGCCGCCTCCTCCGTCCAGCGGAGCAGCGTCTCCGCGTAGAGGAAGCCCCAGCGGCGGGTGATCGCCTGGAACGGGGAACCGCCGGCGCCGGAATCCTCGAGCTCCTCGAGCTCCGAGAGCAGGCGCTCGGCGTCCTTCCGGCGCTCCGCGAGCTGCCGGCGAAGCGCTTCGGGGTCGGCACCCTCCCCGAAGTAGACCTTCAGGAAGATCACGTTTCGCCCGAGCCCGGCCTCGAGCGGCGCATCCTCGACCCACTTCCGCAGCGCCTCGCGGCCCGCGCCGGTGATCGCATAGATCGTCTTGTTCGGCCGAGCGTCCTGGAGCACGCGCTCCTGCGTCGCGTAGCCGGCCTCGACGAGCTTGGGCAGCGTCGAGTAGATCTGCGTCTTCGCCGGCGCCCAGAAATAGGCGACGCTGCGCTCGACGTCCTTGCGGAGGTCGTAGCCCGACATGGGTCGCGAGCGCATCAGGCCGAGGAGCGCGGCCTCGGTCGTCGTCAGCATCAGCGGAGCGCCGCCGCGAGCACGGGGTCGCGGCCGGCAAACCAGTCCGCCGCGGTCGTCTCCACCGGGACGTTGGGCATCGTCGCGAGGCGCGTGTCGTCGGGATCGCCGACGTACTCGACCGCCGTGCCGGCGTTGACGCCGAGGGACGGCAGCGGGATCGGCGCATGGTCGCCCCACTGGCTGGGCGCGCCTCCCGTGGGCTCGCCGACGAACCTGGCCCGGGTACGGCGGTCGACCTCGGCGGCGAAGTTCCCGGCGGCGGAGAAGGTCATCCTCCCGATGATGACGCGGAGCCGCCCCGGACGGTTCACCCGCGGGTGCCGGAGCGCCCGGACGAAACCGTAGTAGGACGTGTTGTCACCGCCGTCGTTCAGCCGGATGTCGACGACGATCCGGCGCACGCGCTTCCTCCGAGCCAGGCGGACGAGCTTCTGCAGCACCGCGCCCGGATCGAGCGTCTGGTTGTACGTGACGTACAGGGCCCGCCCGCGGTCGATCACCGACAATCCGTACGGCACGTGGCTGAGCCGGAGGAAGAGCGGGGCCCGCCTCCCTGCCACCAGCGCCCGCCGAGCCGCTGGAGCCAGCGGTCGGCCGTGACGGGCTGGAGCGCGACCTCCCGCGGGCCGGCGCCGGGGGTCTGGAAGACCCAGGGGCCGGAGATGTCGAGCCCGCCTAGCACCTCAGAAGTGACCACGTAGTAGGGGAGCCCGAACAGGCGGCTCCATTCGTTTGTCCCGCGGGACGAGTGGTCTAACCCGCGCTTCCACCTGGGCCGCGGACACCCCGCCGACGCTCAGAACCTTCGCGCCGACCAGCGACGGGTCCTCGGCCCGGATCACGTAGAACCCGTCCGGAAAGCGGTGGAGGCGGATGGGGTAGGCATGGATCGTCTGCGCGTGGGCGGGCTGGATCGGGAACACGCCGCTGTGCCCGTCACGGTCGCCGAGCATCGCCATGAGCCGCATCACACCGACGATCAACTGGTCGCGGCGCAGGCCCGGCGCGCGTGCGACGAGATCGTCGGCGGCCCGGTGGAAGTCCTCGCGGGAGACGGCATGGTACGGGTTGGGATGCCGCTGTTCGTGCTCCGTCACGAGGTTGCGGATGTCGGACGAGGCGTCGAGGCCGGCGCCCGACGCCCCGGACGCGAGGACGGCCAGTACGGCGGTGACGAGTGCGATAGTCCGGTGCGTTATAGTCCCTACCGGACTATAACGAGCGGCGGCTGGGAGAGTTAGGCGTTCACTTCCAGGTCCCGATCGGCCCGGCCTCGAGGTAGAGGCGAAGCCCGTACGGGACGCTCTCCGCGTCGTCCCGGTCCCACAGCTCGGGCTCGCGGGCCTGCAGGTGGCGGTGCCAGGCGAGCGCACGGGCGAGTGTGCCCGTCCGGTACGCGAGCTCCGCCACCGTCGCGTCGGCGCCCCACGGCTCCAGGTACGCGTCGCGCAGGCGCAGCAGGCGCTCCGATCCCGGCTCGAGCCCGTGCCGCCACGCGATCGCGCGCAGCGTGACGGTCAGCGTGTGGAACGGGTGGGACACGGAGCTGTCGCCCCAGTCGGTGATCGTGCGGCGGCCGCGGCTCAGGAAGACCTGGCCGTCGTGGAGGTCGTCGTGCTGGATCGTCTCCGGGATCCCGTGGCCGGCGAGCTCGTCGACCAGCGCGCGGAGCTCCGGCAGGCGGCGGCGAAGCTCGTCGCGCTGCGCGTGCGTCAGCTCCTCGGA
>DASSSO010000019.1:0-43961 GCA_035776735.1 Gaiellaceae bacterium
GTACTCGCCGGGGCTCGCAGGCGAGCCGCCGACGATCGGGTCCACGGGACCGGAGCCGACTGCCGCCGGCGCCGCCACCACCAGCGCCGCGGCCGCCACGATGGCCGGGAGAAATCGATGTCGGTTCAGCTCGGAGCCCCCCATTCGCGGAGCAAAGCACGTCCGGAGGACGCCCTCAACGGTTTCGGGCTAGCGCGGGCGGAGCCTGCTCGTGTCCACGACCTCGAACGCCGAGCCCGGCACGCGCTTCAAGGCCCGCAGCTGCTCGTTCGACCAACGCCGGTCGGGTGCGCCCGTGATGTACCAGTCCGAGCCGTTGTCCGCGACCATCATTCCGTAGCGCTTCAGCGCCTCGAGGACGATCCGGGCCTGGCGCGGGTACCCGGCGGTGCGGAAGCTCGCCTTCAGCCGCAGCCGGAGGCCCATCGGCGGGAGGTCGGGATCGGTCGCGCTGCTCGCGAAGTGGCGGGCCGGGTAGACGTACGCGCGCCGCGTGCGGCTGACGGTGAACCGGAGCGCGTGGTCGATGCGGCCGCGCGAGACCTCGTCGAAACGGGCGAGGCCGGGGAGGATCGCCAGCCCGGCCGCGTCGGCCGACGTCCAGCCAGCCGGACGGAGGCGGTTCGTGCGCAGGTTCCAGATTGCGCCGGAGCCGGCGCGCCACCCGCCCCCGGCCGTCGGGTAGAGCGCGAAGAGCTCGTAGAGCCGGCAGTTGTCCCGGTCGAGGATGAGCGCGTGCCGGTCGCCATCCGACTGCCGCCCGCCTTCGATCTTGACGTTCGCCGGGATCGGGTACGGCCCGCGGTCGCTCTCGTCCGCGTACTCGAACCGGACGCGAACCTTCTTCTGGCGGCCGCGCACGACCGTGATCGGGATCCCGATCGGTGCGCCTTCCCAGAGGCCGGAGCCGAAGTCCGGGTGCAGCGTCTCGTCCGGGCCGATCGAGCGGATGATCGCGTCCGAGTTGGCCGCGACCGGCAGCCGGTCGACGCGCTGGTTCCACGGGTTCGACTTCGGGAAGATCGGGCAGCGCGGAGCCGCGGGATGGCGCAGCGCCTCGGCCGGCCTACCGCCGACGAGCAGTGCGATGCCGATGACGGCGAGGAGGGCGACCCTCACGCGGGTGTTATCGACCGTTCGCGCGGAGCCGCCCTCCCTCGTTCTCGCTAGAGGTCAGTCGCCGGGCGCACCGGCGACGATGGTCAGGTTGTAGATCACGTCGATGGTCCCGCCGAGGATGGGTGCCTCGATATGGGTGACGATCTGGTGCGAGCCGGGTGGCAGCGGCTTGATGATCACGGCGTTGCCGTCCGAGATCGCCATGGTCGCCGTCGTTCCGGCCGGCAATCCGAAGAGGTTGTCCTCCGGCAGCGTGTAGCTGAACAACGGCGTCTGCGTCCGGTACCGGTCGAGCTCGGGAACCTCGATGCCGTCGACGGTGATCGAGATGCTCGCGTCTCCGAAGAACTCCTCGAACCCTGCCGCGGCACAGGCCCGCAGCTCCGCCTCGGTCGCCCCGAAGAACGGCGGCGGCTCGATGTTCGAGCACTCGTTCCCGATTCCGAGGACGAAGATCGCCTTGCCTGCGGGGATGGTGCAGGCTCGGGTCGTCGTGCCCGGGTGCGCGACCGGCGCCGTGAACCAGACGGGGCCGCTCTGGTTAGTTGCGCAGAGAGCTCCCGTCTCGTCGAACAGCGGGTTGATCGGTGCCGGGATCTCCATGAACCACTTGAACCACCTCGCCTGCCACTCGCCGTGGCTCGCCCCGAAGGGGTGAGCGCTGGGAGCGAAGACGTGTGGCTTCTGAGCTGATGCCGCAGACGGGGCCAGCAGTGAGGCCCCGATCAGTGAAGCAGCGGCAAGGACGACGAGCAGCCTTCTCATGGGCTTCTCCTTTGTCGGGTATCCCTTGCCTGGGCGCGACGATTCTGGACGCCGCTTTCGAATCAGTCAAGTCTGCGGAGGAAGGGATGCCGACGCCCGAAGAGCTCCGGATCGTCCGCAATCCGAACCCACCGATACCGACACGTCAACCCGGCGTCGTCGCCGTCCCCGTGGACGACGTGGTCCCACTCGTCCGGCAGCTCCCCCGTCGGGACGAGGTGAAAGCCGTGGTTCTCGTACCTGCTCGGGTAGTGCCCCTCGAACCCTGGGAGATCGCGCACGATTCGCACCGTCCTTAGGCCCGACTCCTCCTCGATCTCCCGTAGTAGGCCGGACTCCAGGTCCTCGCCGGGGTCGAGCCGGCCCGCCGGCACCTGAACCCCCGCGTCCGGGTGGTCACGGTGCTCGAAGACGAGCAGCTCCCGCCCCCGGTCCGTGTCTCGCGTGATGTAGGCGAGGACCCGCTGGCGCCTCAGCCTCGGCAACAGGTCGCCGCGGCCGCCCCAGACCTCGAGCCCGGGCTCGAGCGGCGCCCAGTAGCAGCGCACCTCGCCGCCCGCGTGCGCCCATTCGTCGGGCGCCGGCTCGACGGACGCGGCGTGGAAGAAGTGCGTCCCCGCATCGACGCCGATCTCGCGGAGGACGTGGATCCGGAGACCGGTCTCCTCGAACGTCTCTCGTACGGCGGCCTCCGCCGGCGTCTCGCCCGACTCGATCCCACCGCCCGGGACGATCGCCGTGTATCCGGGCTCCCCGATCACGTCGTAGACGAGGAGCTCCCACTCGACGGGAGCCGCGCGCGTGACGTAGACGATGACCCCGGGGCGGTGTCTCAAGACCTCGTTCCGGATGTGGCTCGTTGCCAGGGCGCGATGGGTGGATGCCGGACGCAGACCGCGTCCATATCAAGTCGATATGGGCGCGGTTGAGGACGACGCCTGGCGCCGCCCAGCGTGGCCTGGCAGCACAGCTCTCATCTGGGACGAGGCCTCAAGCGCGTTGCGCGCGCATCTTCGCCTTGTGCTCCCGCTTGAGCGCCTGGTAGTGCTCCAGCGCCTCGGGAGAGTCGACGTCGCCGAGCGTCGGGTGCGAAGGCGTCAGCTCTCTCGCCGCCTCGACGCCGAACCGCTTGTAGAGCACGGCCGAGAGCGCCTTGATCTTCATCTCGCCGAAGCCGGGCAGCGCGGCGATCCGGCGGCGAAGCTCGGCCGAGTCCCCGGCCTCCCGCCACAAGCGCGAGGCGTCGCCGCCGTAGTCCTCCTCGACGACCGCGCAGAGCTCGCGCACCCGGGAGGCCATGGCGCCGGGGAACCGGTGGACGGCCGGCTTCTCGCGGAAGGCCGACTCGAGCCGGTCGGGGTCCATGTGCGCGATCTCGGCGGGGTCGAGCGTCCCCAGCCGCTCCTTCAGCTTCTGCGGTCCTGCGAACGCGGTCGGCACCGTGACCTGCTGGTCGAGCGCGAAGCCGATGAGCAGCGCGAGCGGGTCGCGCGCGATCAGCTCGTTCGCCTCGTCGCTCGCCGTGAAGTGCAGCTGCGTGACCGAGATGGACACGAGTACGATCCTAGAGAGTGGCGGAGGTCGCGGAAAGGCTCGAGCAGGCGCGGGCCGCAGCGGCGAGCGGTGCGTGGCCGCAGGCGTACGCGCTCCTCAGCGAGTGCGGTCCGGACTTGACCGACGCGGAGGAGCTCGAGCTCCTCGGCGAGTCCGCGTGGTGGACCGGCCGCGTCGACGAGTCCGTCGACGCCCGGACGCGCGCCGTTACCGCCTGGCTCGAGCGGGGAGAGGAGCCGCGGGCGGGAGTGCTTTCCCTCAAGATCGGCCGCGAGCTCGAGCACAAGCGCTCGCCGCTTGCGAAGGCCTGGTACTCGCGCGCCGAACGGCTGCTCGCCGAGCGGAGCGACACGCCCGAGTACGGCTACCTCGTCCGCAAGCGCGCCCGGGAGGCGATCGCCCGGGGAGCGTACGAGGAGGCGCTTCGCCACGCCGAGGAGACGCTCGAGATCGGCACGCGCCACCGGGACCGCGACCTGATGGCGCTCGGGCTGCACGACAAGGGCACGATCCTCGTCCGCCAGGGGCAGGTCGAGGAGGGGATGAGCCTGCTCGACGAGGCGACGGTCGCGGCCGTTAGCGGGGAGCTCGGCCCGTACAACACCGCCGTCGTCTACTGCGGGATCATCGCCGCCTGTCGAGACCTCGGCGACATCGCGCGGGCCGGCGACTGGACCGAGGCCGCGAAGCGCTGGTGCGAGCGCCAGTCGATCAGCGGCTTTCCCGGCGTCTGCCGCGTCAACCGCGCCGAGATCATGCGGCTGAGGGGGAGCTGGCCGGAGGCCGAGGAGGAGATCCGGCGTGCGGTGGACGAGCTGCACGACTTCGCCCCCGACATCGCAGGCGTCGCCTTCTACGAGCTCGGCGAGCTCCAGCTGCGGATGGGTGATCTGGCGGCCGCCGAGCAGGCGTTCCGCGACGCTCACGCGCTCGGAACCGACCCGCACCCGGGGCTCGCGCTGCTGCGGCTCGCGCGCGGGGAGGTCGACGCCGCGCGCCGCGGGATGCAGCGCGCGCTCGACGCGACCTCGGATCCGCTGCGACGCGCGCGCCTGCTGCCCGGGCAGCTGGAGGTCGCGCTCGCCACGCAGGACGCGGACGGGGCGAGGGCGGTGGCGGCGGAGCTCGACCGGACGGCTCGGCAGTACGGCACCGCGACGCTCGAGGCGTGGGCGGCGCTCGCGGCCGGCGAGGTCGGCCTCGCCGAGGGCGACCTCGAAACCGCGCATGCGGACCTCGAGCGTGCGATCGGTCTCTTCCACGAGGTCGAGGCGCCGTACGAGGCCGCGCGCGCCCGGATGCATCAGGCCGAGGCCTACCGGCGCGGCGGCGACGCCGCCGCCGCGGAGCTCGAGCTCGCCGCGGCGCAGGCGACGTTCGAGCGACTCGGGGCGGCGCGGGACGCGCGCAGCGCGGCAGAGGCGCTCGCGCGAGTGGACGGCGGGTCGGGAACGCGCACCGGTCGGACGTTCCTGTTCACCGACATCTCGGATTCCACGCCCCTCGTCGAGGCGATCGGCGACGAGGCGTGGCAGAACCTCATCGGCTGGCACGACCGCACGCTCCGCGCGCTGTTCGCCGAGCACGGAGGCGAGGAGGTCGAGCACCCGGGCGACGGGTTCTTCGTCGCGTTCCCGGATGCCCAGAGCGCGGCGGACTGCGCAGTCGCGGTTCAGCGGTCGCTCGCCGAGCACCGGCGGACGCACGGGTTCGCACCGCAGCTCCGCGCGGGAATCCACGCGGCCGAGGCCCAGCAGTCCGGCGGGAGCTACTGGGGCAAGGGCGTCCACGAGGCCGCCCGGATCGGCGGGCTCGCCGCCGGCGGCGAGATCGTCGCGAGCCGGGCCACGGCCGAGCAGCTGACCGGCGTGGCGAGCTCCGAGCCGCGCGTCGTGGAGCTGAAGGGAATCGCGGAGCCGGTCGAGGTCGTGACGCTCAGCTGGCGCTGAGCAGCTCGTCTGCGTGCGGCAGGTGCTCGAGCCGCCCGAGGGCGACGAGGTAGTCCCGCCAGCGGCGGTCCTCCGCGAGGAGCTCGGCGACCAGCGCCCGCCCGCGATCGAGCTCTCCCGACCGGGCGGCGTCGAAGAGCTCGGCGAAGCGGACGTCGAGCGCCTCCATGCCCGCCGCACGGGCGACCGCGGCGCTGTCGTCGACCTCCCCGATGGCGCTGTAGCCCTCGTGGAGGCCGAGGAGCCGTCCGAGCTCGGCGAGCGGCTCGGGGTGGTCGTCGACGCGCAGGTCGCAGACGGTCTCCCACACCTGGCCCTCGGCGGGGACGACGCGGATTCCCGCCGCCTGCCGGCCGCGCCAGTCGCCGCCCGCAGCCTCCGCCGCCTGGAGCGCCGTCAGGAGGCGGCGCGCCAGCGACCCTGCGGCGGCCTCGAATGCGGCGACCATCGACTCCCAGACCGCAGGCCCCTCGACGCAGTTGGCCTGGGCGGACACGCCCTCACCGGTGAAGTGGCCGGCCGCCTTGATGCAGTCGGCGCCCGTGAAGACCGCGACCTCGCCGTTCGCGGCGAGCATCGCCACCTGCCGGCTCTCTGCGAGCGGATCGGCCACGCGAAGGGCGGCGAGCGCCTGCTCGGGCGTCTTGCCGCTGCGCATCAGCTCGAGCCCGAGCGGCCCGTAGCTCCGCTCGCTGAAGGCCTGCGAGGCGACGACGCCGACGCCGGGCGCCGCCCAGGCCACGACCGCCCCGGAACGAAACGCGCGGGACTGGACGGCCGCGCCGACCTGGCCGGTCTCCGGGTCGCGGGCGACGATCGAGTAGGTCACCGCAGCCGTCCGCGCAGCCAGGCGGCGACCTCGGCCGCGTTCTCGTCCGGCGGGAACACGGGGTAGAAGACCTTGACGATCCGCCCTGCCTCGGCGACGAGCGCGAGCCGCTTGTAGAGTCGCCTGCCCTCGAACTCGAACGTCGGCAGCCGGAGCGCGTCGGCGAGGTGGAGCTCCGGGTCGGCGGCGACGGCGTGGGGGAGCCCCAGCCGCTCGGCCGCCTCCAGCTGCTCGTCGAGCGTCTGTGCCGAGAGCCCCACGACGGTCGCGCCGAGCTCGCGAAGCTCGGCCCCGTGATCCCGGTACCCGCACGACTGCGGCGTGCAGCCGCGCGCGCCGGGCGTCTC
This sequence comes from Gaiellaceae bacterium, assembly GCA_035776735.1. Taxonomy (GTDB): domain Bacteria; phylum Actinomycetota; class Thermoleophilia; order Gaiellales; family Gaiellaceae; genus JACDAN01. Next base: position 6,564 of record DASSSO010000019.1, read on the forward strand.
GTCCCAGCCGGCGGGCGGCTCGACCCCGGGCCGGCCGGTGCGCGGGTAGACGTAGAGGACGAGCAGGTCGGCCGCCGCGGCTGCAAGGTTCAGCTCGCCCTTCGTCGTCTCGAGGAAGAGCGGCGGGACGAGCCGGCCCGGGAGATGGTCGGCGGCGCCGTCGTCCTCGGGAACCGGCAGCCCGGCGGGCAGGACGGTCGGGTCGTACGTCATTCGAGCGCCGCCTTCAGCGTCGCGAGATTCTGCTCCCGGATCTCCGCCGGCAGCGGCGGGAGGACGTCGTCCCAGATCGCGACGAAGCTGCCCGTCAGCTGCGGAAGCCGGGCGGGCCGCCCTAGGAACCACCAGTGCAGGTGCTCGCTTCCGTCGCCCCAGCGACAGACGTGCACGCGGCCGATCTCACCGACGGACCGCACCGCACGCTCGATTCGGGCCAGCTGGCGGCCGAGGTCGGCTGCAAGGTCGTCGGGAAGGTCCCCGGGGTCGGCGTAGTGCTCGCGCGGCATGAGCAGCACGATTACCGGCAGCCCGAACTCGTGTTGCGGGGCCACGAGACGCCAGCGCTCGTTCGTCCAGACGAACTCCTTGTCGGAAGCCGTGCACGCCCAGCAGCCGACGCCTTCCGCGCCGACCCGCGGCCGCTCCTCCGCCGTCGGCGGCGCAAGCGAGCGGGGCCGCAGCTCGCCCTCGAACGGCCAGGTCTCCCACTTCTCTACGGGCGGCATGCGGAGGGCGTCCTTCGCCCGCTCGTACAGCTCTTCCGGAGTCTCGGGCATTACAGAACACACCCTTCTCCTCGCCAAAGCTGCCCAGCCCTGTCTCGTCGGAGTGCGAGCTCTGGCTTAGTCCTCGCGACCCAGAAGCGGGGCAGCATTACCTGGAGGGGCACTGGTGCGATGCTACTGCCGTGGAGTGGCCTGACTCTTCTACGCGATCAGGCGGGGGAGAGGGCTGGCCGATGTGCGAGCAGGGCCGGCCCCGGGGAAACGGAGCACGGCGCTTCTTCGCCGGCGAGGTCTCGGACGCCTACATCCGCAAGACCGGGATCCAGCGGGCTACTCGGTCGTCGTCTGGCGCGGCCGCCACGTCGCCGAGCCGACCGAGCTCTCGGAGGACGAGGCGAGCGCGTACCGGCTCGAGCTCCTGCGGGTCGGCCGGGCGCTTGAGGCGCACTTCGAGCCGGTGAAGCTCAACTACGACCTGCTCGGGAACTCGCTGCCGCATCTCCATACGCAACGTCAATGCCGCGCGCACGCCGACGACCCGAAGCCCGGCTGGCCGCTCCCGGACGACGATCCGCCGCTGCACCCTGAGCTCGACTTCCGCCCGGACGTCGCCGCCCTGCGCGCCCTCCTGTGCAAGTAACACTGTGTTACAGGCAGAGAGAAGCGGCTCGGCGAGCCGGCTCGAGGACTACGTAACACTGTGTTACTTGGCCTTTGTGCCGACCGCGCACCAGGCGCGGGCGGAGAGCGTGAAGGGTCCCGCCGGCGAGCCGAGGCGGCGGGCGAGCTCGTCGCGCAGCGCACCCTGAGCCTCGGCGTCGAGCGATGCCGTGTACGCGCCGGCCGGGCCGACGCCGGTCGGGAACGGCGCCCAGAGGTCGTCGAAGTCGTCGTACGCCGCCTCCGCGACGAGCGGCGTCACGGCGACGTCGTCGAGGCCGGCGCTCCGCCAGAGCTCGGCGAGCTCGTCCGGCGTCGCGAAGCGCATCGCGTGCGACTCCATCAGCGGCGTCGCGCCCTCCGGGTCGAGCGCGGCGGCCGCCTCCCAGAAGGTCCGCAGCATCGTCATTCCACCGCCGTAGTCCCAGACGCAGCCGGCGACGAGTCCTCCCGGCCTGGTCACACGCGTCATCTCGCGGACGCCCTGCTCCGGTTCGGCGAGGAAGTTGACGACGAGCTGCGACAGCGTCGCGTCGAACTCGCCGTCCTCGAACGGGAGCGACTCGGCCGATCCGACCGCGATGCGCGCTCCGGGCGTCTTCGCGCGGGCCGCCTCGGCGAAGGGCTCCGAGGGGTCGACTCCGGCGACGTTCCCCGCGCCCAGCACCTCGGCGAGCGCGGCGACGAGCGCGCCCGAGCCGCAGCCCACGTCGAGCGCGCGCTGCCCGGGTCGCACCCCGGCCACCCCGCACATCGCCCGAGCGAGGGAGGGGCTGTATCTCCCGACGAACCGGTCGTAGACCTCGGCCGGGCCGCGGAAAGAGGCGCTGTGATCGGCCAAGGTGACCATTGTCCCACTGGCTAGGCTGAACGGATGGACACGCTCTCCGTCTTCAGCCCCGCGACGCGCGCCTGGTTCGAGAAGACGTTCGAGGGCCCGACCCCCGCGCAGGAGCTCGGCTGGCCGAAGATCGCCTCGGGCGCGCACACGCTGATCCAGGCGCCGACGGGCTCGGGCAAGACCCTGGCGGCGTTCCTCTACGGGCTCGACCGCCTGCTCGAGGAGCCCGGCGAGGGTACGCGCCTCGTCTACGTCTCGCCGCTGAAAGCGCTCAACTACGACATCGAGCGCAACCTGCGCGGGCCGCTGGCCGGGCTGCAGGCGGACGTCAAGGTCGCGGTCCGGACCGGCGACACGCCGCAGAAGGAACGCGCGCGGATGCTCCGCGAGCCGCCCGACCTGCTGATCACGACGCCTGAGTCGCTCTTCCTGATGCTGACCTCGCGCGCGCGAGAGACGCTGACCGGCGTGCGTACGCTGATCCTCGACGAAGTGCACGCCGTCGCCGGCACCAAGCGCGGGGCGCATCTCGCGCTGACCGTCGAGCGGCTCGAGCGCCTGACCGGCGAGCCGTTCCAGCGCATCGGCCTCTCGGCGACGCAGCGTCCGATGGAGGAGATCGGCAAGTTCGTCGCCGGCGGGCGGCCGATCGAGCTCGTGGACGCGGGCCGGTCGAAGGAGCTCGACGTCGAGGTCGTCGTCCCGCTCGAGGACATGCGGGAGCCGGGCGTCAACGCCGAGATCACCGACCTCCTCGGCACCGGCGGCGAGTCGCGCGGGCAGTCGATCTGGCCGTCGATCTACCCGCGGCTGCTCGAGCTCGTGCAGGGCCACCGCTCGACGATCGTCTTCGTCAACAACCGCCGCCTGGCCGAGCGCCTCGCCCTGCGGCTGAACGAGCTTGCGGAGCGGGAGATCGCCCGCGCGCACCACGGGTCGCTCGCACGCGAGCAGCGCGTGGAGGTCGAGGAGCTGCTCAAGCGGGGGCAGATCCCGTGCCTCGTCGCCACCTCGTCGCTCGAGCTCGGGATCGACATGGGCGCCGTCGACCTCGTGATCCAGGTCGAGTCGCCGAAGTCGGTCGCCCGCGGCCTGCAGCGGATCGGCCGCGCCGGCCACGACCTCGCCTCCGTCTCGAAGGGACGCGTCTTCCCCAAGTTCCGCGCCGACCTCCTGGAAGCCGCGGTGGTCGTGAAGCGGATGAAGGAGGGCGCGATCGAGGAGACGCAGATCCCGCGCAACCCGCTCGACGTCCTCGGCCAGCAGGTGGTGGCAATCGCCTCGCAGGAGGAGATCGAGGTCGAGGAGCTCCACAGCCTGGTCAGGCGCGCGTATCCCTTCGCCGACCTCTCCCGCGTCCAGCTGGAGAACGTGCTCGACATGCTCGCCGGGCGCTACCCCTCCGACGAGTTCGCGGAGCTCCGGCCCCGGATCGTCTGGGACCGGACGGCCGGAGTGATCCGCGGGCGGGGCGGCGCGGCGCGGCTCGCCGTCACCAACGCGGGCACGATCCCCGACCGCGGCCTTTTCGGCGTCCACCTCGTGGACGGCGGCGGGCGAGTCGGCGAACTGGACGAGGAGATGGTCTACGAGGCCCGCGCCGGCCAGACCTTCATGCTCGGCGCCTCCACCTGGCGGATCGAGGAGATCACGCGCGACCGGGTGCTCGTCTCGCCGGCGCCCGGCGTGCCCGGCGCGATCCCGTTCTGGAAGGGCGAGGGGCCGGGCCGGCCGTATGAGCTCGGCGAGGCGATCGGCAGGACCTCGCGCGAGCTGGCGTCACTGCCGGACGACAAGGCGGACGAGCGGCTCCAGGGCGAGTACTCGCTCGACCCGCTCGCCGCGAAGAACTTGATGACCTTTCTCCGCGAGCAGGAGCAGGCGACCGGCGCCGTCCCCTCCGACCGGACGATCGTCGTCGAGCGCTTCCGCGACGAGATCGGCGACTGGCGGGTCTGCGTGCTGACGCCGTTCGGCGCCCGCGTGCACGCGCCCTGGGCGCTCGCGGCCTCGGCGCGGCTCCAGGAGTCGCTCGGCGTCGACGCCCACGTCCTTTGGTCGGACGACGGCATCGCCTTTCACTTCCCCGACGCGGACGCGCCGCCGCCGACGGAGCAGCTCGTCCTCGGCCCGGACGAGATCGACGACCTGGTCATGGCCGAGCTCCACGGCTCGGCCCTCTTCGGCTCCCACTTCCGCGAGAACGCGGCGCGGGCCTTGCTGATCCCGCGCCGACGGCCGGGCGAGCGGACGCCACTCTGGCAGCAGCGGCTGAAGGCGCAGAGCCTCCTCCAGGTGGCGAAGAAGTACGGGTCGTTCCCGGTCATGCTCGAGACGTTTCGCGAGTGCCTGCAGGACGTCTTCGACCTGCCCGCGCTGAAGCGACTCCTCCACGGGGTCAAGACGCGGCAGATCGACCTCGTCGACGTCGAGAGCGCCTCTGCCTCGCCCTATTCCGCCTCGCTCCTCTTCGACTACATCGCGACGTACATGTACGAGGACGACACGCCTCCCGCCGAGCGGCGGGCGCAGGCGCTGTCCCTCGACCGCGACCTCCTGCGCGAGCTGCTCGGCCAGGAGGAGCTCCGCGACCTGCTCGATCCCGGCGCGCTCGGCCAGGTCGAGGCCTCGCTCGCGGGCGACGCGAAGGACCCCGACGGGCTGCACGACCTGCTCCTCCGCCGCGGCGACTTCCGGCCGGGCGAGTTCGACGAGGCCTTCGCGGCCGTGCTCGAGGCGGAGCGCCGCGCAGTTCGGGTCCGCGTCGCCGGCGAGGAGCGGCTGATCGCGGCCGAGGACGCGGGCCGCTACCGCGACGCCCTCGGCGCGATGCCTCCGAGCGGGCTGCCCGACGCGTTCCTCGGGGGCACCGATCAGCCCCTACGGTCGCTCCTGGCGCGCTTTGCGCGCGGCAGGGGGCCGTTCACGACTCGGGAGGCGGCCGAGCGATTCGGCGTCGAGCCCGAGCGCGCCGAGGCCGAGCTTCTCGAGCTCGAGCGGGAGGACCGGCTCGTCCGGGGAGAGCTCCGGCCGGGCGGGACCGAGCGCGAGTGGTGCGACCCGGAGGTCCTGCGGCGGATCCGCCGCGCCTCGCTCGCCGCGCTGCGCAGGGAGGTCGAGCCGGTCGAGCAGGTCGCCTTTGCGCGCTTCCTTCCGGGCTGGCACGGGGTCGATCGCCGGGCGACCCTGCGCGAGGCGCTCGTCCCGCTGCAGGGGCTGGCGCTGCCGGTGGCGCTCTGGGAGTCCGAGGTGCTGCCCCGGCGAGTGCCCAACTACGCGCCTGCGCAGCTCGACCAGCTGTGCGCGACCGGCGAGCTCGTCTGGGTCGGGGCCGGCCTCGACCGCGTCGCCGTCTACTTCCGCGAGGACGCGGCCGTCCTGGGAAAGCCGGAGGGAACCGAGCGCCCCGAGGGCGAGGCGCACGACCGGATCCGCGCAGCGCTCGCGAAGAGCGCCGAGTTCTGGTTCGACTTGCTGGACGCGACCGACCTCGAGGCCGAGCAGGCCCTGCCCGCGCTCTGGGAGCTCGTCCGGTCCGGCGAGGTGACCAACGACGCCTGGACTCCGCTCCGGGCCGGGCGGCGCTACGGCGTCCCGAAGCCGGAACGGCGGCCGCGACGTTTCTCCCGCCGCCGGGCGACTGCGATCACGGCGACCCAGGGACGTTGGTCGCTCACCGACCGGCTCTTCGCCGGCGAGCGCGATCCGCGGGCGCTCGCCGAGCTCCTGCTCGAGCGGCAGGGGATCGTCACCCGCGACGGCGTCCGCGCCGAGGGGATCCCGGGCGGCTACTCCGCGGTCTACGGCGAGCTGAAGGCGCTCGAGACGCTCGGCCTCTGCCGCCGCGGCTACTTCGTCGAGGGGCTCGGCGGCGCCCAGTTCGCGCTCGGCGGCGCCGTGGAGCGGATCCGCGAGCTCCGGCCGAGGGACGACGAGCCCGCCGACGAGGCTTCCGTCCTGGCGGCCGCCGACCCCGCCCAGCCGTACGGCGCCGCCCTTCCATGGCCGAGGCGGGCCGGCGCTCGCGCCGCGCGCGTCGCGGGCGCCTACGTCGTGCTGATCGGCGGTGAGCCGGTGCTGTTCGTCGAGCGCGGGGGGAAGACGCTCGTGCCGCTGCGAGATCCGGATCCGGACTGGCTGCGACCCGCGCTGGCCGCACTCGTCGGCCACGTCAAGAGCCGGCGCGGGGCGAAGCGGCTGGCCGTCGAGCGGTTCGACGGCGAGGCGGTGGGGGAGACGGACGCAATGCCGCTCCTCGTCGAGGCGGGCTTCACGGCCGGGCCTCGCCGCGCAGTGCTCCGGCCGTGAGCCCACGCCCGACCGCGCTACACTAGACAAAACATGGACACAACCTTCCCGTCCTACAGGCTCGGCTTTGCCGTGAAGGTGCTCGGCAACGGTGGGATGAAGACCGCCGACACGCGCCGCTGGCAGAGCGGCCCGCATCTCTCCCGCTCGCTCGAGCTGCTCGACGAGGTCTTCGACTACCTCCACGAGATCGACGTCCGCGTCTACCGGATGTCGAGCAGCACCGTCCCGTACGGGACGCATCCGGACCTCCCGGAGCTCGACTACCGCCGCCAGATCGCCGAGTGCGAAGGCGCGCTCGATCGACTGGGGGAGAAGGCGAGCCGCCTGGGTCTCCGGCTCTCGACGCATCCCGGCCAATACACCGTCCTGGGCTCCCCGGACGCCGAGCTCGCGCGGAAGTCCCGGCTGGACGTCGAGCAGGACGCGCTGCTCCTCGACGCGCTCGGCGCCGGGCCCGAGGGAGTCGTCGTCGTCCACGGCGGCGGCGTCTACGGGGACAAGCGCGCGGCGCTCGACCGGTGGGCCCGGTCGTACGAGGCGCTCTCCGAGCGTGCGCGCAGCCGGCTCGTCGTTGAGCACGACGAGCGCTGCTTCGACCTCTCGGACGTCCTCGAGCTGCACGAACGGACCGGCGTGCGGGTCGTCTTCGACCTCCACCACCACCGCTGCAACCCGGGCGCCGAGTGGAGCGACGTCGGGTCGGCGCTCGCGGCCGCGCTCGACACCTGGCCCGCCGGCGTCCGCCCGAAGGTGCACGTCTCGAGCCCGCGCACCGAGTTCCGGTCGGTCTCCGGCCGCCTGCGTCCGCCGCTGCTCGACCAGCACGCGGAGTTCCTCAGCCCCTGGGATCTCCTCACGCTCCTGGACGCGGCCGATCGGCCGCTCGACGTGATGGTCGAGGCGAAGGCGAAGGATCTCGCCGTGCTCGCGCTGCGCCGCGCGCTCGATCGTCTAGCGGGAAAGGCGGCCTAGCAGCACGCCGAACAGCGCGTGCCGGAGAGTCGCCTGCGCGAACGCACGCGGATTCGTGAGCAGCGGCGGGACGCCGGCCGTGCCGCGCGCCGGGTGGTAGCGGTCGACGAAGTAGGAGAGCGGATAGAGGCCGACGTGCTCGGCGAGCGCCATGCCGAGCGCGAGGCGCGCCTTCGGCACCGGCAGCCGCCTTCGCGCCTGGTCGAACGCGAGGCCGAAGAGCACGCCGTTCGCTGTGTGGATCGCGAAGCCGACCGGGAGCGCGAGGCGTCCGCGGGTGACGGCCTTCCCGAGGACGAGGACGTCCGAGTAGTCGCAGCGGAAGAGCCGCTGGTCGACCGGCTCGAGGAGCCCCCAGGCCGTCGCCGCGACGGCGCCGGCGACCGCCGGATGAAGACCTCGCTCGTTCACAATCGAGAGCATGCCCGAGGGTGACTCGCTCCATCGCGCCGCCCGTCGGCTGCAGGTGCTCGTCGGCGAGACGGTGGAGGTCGAGAGCCCCAACCCGCGGGCGGCGGCGACCGGCGTGGCCGAGCAGCTCGACGGCCGCCGGCTCGAGGCGGTCGAGGCTGTCGGCAAGAACCTGCTGCTGAGCTTCGAGGGGGGCCTCGTGCTCCGTAGCCACCTGCGGATGAGCGGTCGCTGGACCGTTCGCTCGCGGGGATCCGAGTCGCGCGGCCGTCCGTGGCTCGTGCTGCGGGGGAGCGGGAGGGAGGCCGTGCTCTGGGGCGGACCGGTGCTTGAGCTGAACACGCGCGCGGTAGGCCGCCTCGGGCCCGACATCCTCGCGCGCCCGCCCGAGTTCGACCGGATGCTGGCGAACCTCCGAGGCGTCGACCAGCGACGCGACCTCGGCGAGGCCCTGCTCGACCAGCGGCTCGTCGCCGGGATCGGGAACATGTGGAAGGCCGAGGCGCTCTGGCGAGCGCGTGTGTCCCCGTGGCGGCCGTTGCGCGAGACGACCGACGAGCAGCTGCGCGCCGTCCTCGCCCAGGCCGCGCGGCTGATGCGCGGGTCCGTGGACACCGGCCGCGAGGCGCGCGCGATCTACCGACGGGCCGGCCGTCCATGCCCCCGCTGCCGGACGCCGATCGAGTCCCGTGGGCAGGGAGACGCCAACAGGACGGCGTACTGGTGCCCGACCTGCCAGCCGTGGGAGAAAGGAGAGCGGCAACCGGGCGCGTAAGCGGACTGGTGATCCGGGCGCCGAACCTGCACCACACGCTGCGGGCGTTCTGCCTCGGCGCGTTCGCGGCCGTTTCCCGCGAGCTCGACGACGGCGGCGACATCCCGTTCTCATTCGAGGAGCACCAGGACTCTGGGCGGCCGACGCTCTACGAGTACCGGCCGCTCGTGAAGCCGTTCCTCGACGCACGGGCCGGCCGGCTCGCGGCGCTCGCGGACGCACAGCCCGCCCTGGCCGAGCTAGAGCGTGAGCCGGCCGCGGCTATCTTCGCGCAGGCCCACTCGAGCGGGCGGCCGAGCTCCCGCGAGGCGCTGACGCGGACGGTGTTGCTGCCGCTCCTGGCCGAGACGGCCGAGGCGTGCGGAGGCTTCGACTGGGACGACGCGTCGTTCGAGCGCGCCTACGCGGCCTTCGAGGAGTCGCTCTTCGGCTCCCGCCGGTCGTACGGAGCGATCGCACCGCTCGTCGGCGTGTCCGTCGGAGGCGTCGTGGACCTCGGCGGAGGCATTCGCGTCCGGCACGTCGCCTCCGGAGAGCTGGCGGCGCACTGGCCGCAGGCCGGGGGCCTGCTCCCGGAGGGCTTCGAGCGCGAGCCCGACCGGCTTTGCGTCCTCGAGCTCGAGAGCCGGCTCGAGTCCGGGGGAGAGGCGGGCGGGCCGCCCGACTCGCCCGGCGAGTTCGCGGACGCTGTCACGGCGCTGCGGCTCGCGACCGCCGGCGCAATCGCGGCCGGGCCTGTGCTGTTCGAGCGGCTGGACTGGCGACCGTACGGGATCCGCCCGGTTCTGCCGATCGCGGCGACCCAGCCTCCCGGCGAGCCCGTCCGGCTGGACGCGATCCGCGGCGAGCGGGCGCTGCGGCTCCGCGAGCAGCTCGCCCTCGCCGACGACGACCGCGAGCTCGGCGAGGCGCTCGACCGCTGGGAGCTCGCCCTCTTCCAGGACGATCCCTTCGCCTCGGAGCAGCTCCGCGGGTCGCTCACGTCGCTGCTCGGCGGAGGCGAGGGCCTCTTCGCCGGCTCGCTGCGCGCGGCCGCCATGCTCGGCGAGACCGGCCGGGAGCGGTCGGCGATCCTCGACCGGCTCCGGCTCCTGTCGGCGGGGGACGCGGCGGCCGCGACGGGCGACCTCGTGCGGCTTGCGCTCGTAGCCGTCCTCGAGCACGGAGACCGGCCGGCGCTGCTGCGGACGCTCGACGAGACGCTGCTCGGGCTCAGGCCCAAGGCAGCGCTTGCGCCCGAGCCGCCTCTTGCGGTCGGCGCACTTTAGGGACAAAGGCGTAACGGACACGTGCGCCGGGCGCCGGTAGGTTCGGCGGCATGGACGAGGCACGCGCAGTCCTCCATCGGCTCGACCGGATCGAGGCGCTCGACCGGGACGACGCCCCTGCGGGCGAGTTGCTGGACGAGGTGCGCGGACTGCTTCGTGATGCCGAGCGGTGGCTTCGAGCGGAGGCCGAGCCGCGCGGAGCCGTCGAGGCGCTCGCGGACTGCCGCCGCGCCCTGGATGCCGAAGACCGCGAGGAGGTGCTGTTGGCGCGCTAGCAGCGAAAATCCAACCTCCCCGACGTGGCGTAGTCCGGCTTTTCCGGCACACTGAGACCTGTGAAGGACACTCCGGTCCCAGGCCGAAGGACAGGCTGCCCATGCGCCTAGCCGGCCTCTTCTCCCGCCCGCCGACGGGCGAGCAAGTCGATGATGCGCCGGAGGCGGCCTCCGTTTCGACGACTCCGGAGGCTCCCCCGGAGCCCGAGGCCCCTCGCGAGGCCGTGGTGATCGCGTTTGCGAACCAGAAGGGCGGGGTCGCGAAGACGACCTCGACGCTGAACCTTGCGGTCGCGCTGGCTGAGGAGGGCTACAAGGTCCTCGTGGTCGACATGGACCCCCAGGGCAACCTCACGATGAGCCAGGGGTTCAACCCGGACCAGATCGAGCGGTCGATGTTCGACGTGCTCGTCCACCGGCTGCCGATCGACCAGGTGATCCACGAGGCGGAGGTCGACCTCGCGGTGTCGTCGATCGACCTCGCCGGGGCCGAGCTCGCGCTGTCGAGCATGATCGGTCGCGAGCGGGCGCTCGAGAAGGCGTTGACGCCGATCAAGGACCGGTACGACTTCGTGCTCGTCGACACGCCGCCGTCGCTCGGGCTCCTGACGATCAACGCGCTCGTCGCGTCGAGCGGCGTGATCGTCCCGGTGCAGTGCGAGTACCTGTCGCTCCGCGGCCTCGTCCAGCTCGAGAACACGCTGTCGATGATCCGCGAGAACCTGAATCCGGACGTCGGGATCCAGGGGATCCTCCCGACGATGTACGACGGGCGGACCCTGCACGCTCGCGAGGCGATCGAGATCCTGCAGGAGAACTTCGGCGACCTCGTGTTCAAGACGCGGATCAAGAAGACCGTTCGCTACGCGGAGGCGCCCGTGAAGGGCAGCTCGGTGCTGAAGTACGACCCCACCGGCAACGCAGCCGAGGCGTACCGGGAGCTCGCGAAGGAGGTGCTCAATGGCGCGAAAGCGCGCAAGCATGCATGAGGGCCCGCTCGCCGAGCTGTTCCGGGCGACCGAGGCTGCACAGCGCCAGGCCGAGAAGGAGGGACGGGCCGTCCCCGGAGAGCCGCTCGAGGAGACGGTCGAGCATCCGCCGCCCAAGCTCGAGGTCGCGCCTGAGCCAGAGGTCGAGTCCGAGGCCGCACCGGCACCAGCCCGGCCGCAGCCTCCCGAGCCGGCCCAGCCGCGCGAGCCGTCGCCCGACCGCGGCATCGCCAGGCTGCTCGAGCCGCTGCCGGAGCCTCCGCCGCGCCTTCATCGCGCGCCGCGCGCCGACTCCGCGTACCTGGCCGACATCAAGGTCGTGGGGGTCGGCGGTGCCGGCCTCAACGCGGTCAACCGGATGATCGATGCCGGCATCGCGTCGGTCGAGTTCGTCGCCGTCAACACCGACCTCCAGCAGCTGGCGATCAGCGACGCCGAGGTGAAGATCCACATCGGCCGCGAGCTGACCGGCGGCCTCGGCTCCGGCGCCGAGCCCGACATCGGGCGCCGCGCCGCGCAGGAGGCCTACGACCAGATCAAGCGGGCGCTCCGCGGCGCGGACATGGTCTTCGTCACCGCGGGCGAGGGGGGCGGCACCGGCTCGGGCGCGGCCCCGGTCGTCGCCGGCATCGCCCGCGAGGTCGGCGCGCTCACGGTCGGGATCGTGACGATGCCGTTCCGCTTCGAGGGAACGAAGCGCCGCTCGCAGGCGGAGCACGGCGTGTACCAGCTCAGGGAGGCCTGTGACACCGTCATCGTGATCCCGAACGAGCGCCTGCTCGAGGTGCTCGACAAGAAGACCTCCATGCTGGACGCCTTCAAGATCGCGGACGACGTCCTGCGACAGGGTGTCCAGGGCATCTGCGACCTGATCACCGAGCCAGGCCTGATCAACGTCGACTTCGCGGACGTGCGGACGATCATGCACGGCGCGGGGACCGCGCTGATGGGGATCGGCTTCGCGACCGGAGAGAACCGCGCCGTCGAGGCGGCGGAGCGGGCGCTGCGGTCGCCGCTCGTGGACACCGAGCTGGTCAGCGCGCGCGGGATCCTGCTCTCGATCGCGGGCGGCAACGACCTCTCGCTCTACGAGGTCAACGAAGCCGCAGAGGTCATCCGCGGCGCGTCGACGGACGACACGAACATCATCTTCGGCGCGACCGTCGACGAACGGCTGGAGGGCCAGGTCTGGGTGACGGTCATCGTCACCGGCGTCGGCCAGCGCGGAGGATCGCGGCCGCTTGCCCCCCGCCTCGAGGACACCTCGCGCGAAGACCCGCTCGAGCCGCCGTCGTTCCTCCAGAGCTGAACGCCGCGCCGTGAAGGGCGCGATCGCAGCCGGCCATCCGCTGACCGCGGAAGCGGGAGCCCGCATCCTCGCGGGCGGCGGGAATGCGGTCGACGCGTGCCTCGCCGCCGCCTTCGTCTCCTGGGTCGCGGAGAGCCCGCTGACCGGGCCGGGCGGAGGCGGCTTCCTGCTCGTCCACCGCGCCCGCGGCGGGCGCTCACGGCTGCTCGACTTCTTCGTCTCGGTGCCGGGCGCCGGGCTCGAGACCGATGCGATCGCCGAGATGGAGACGATCGACGTCGACTTCGACAGATCGAGCACGCAGGCGTTCGGGATCGGCTGCGCGTCGGTTGCCGTGCCGGGCGTCGTCGCCGGGCTCGAGAGCGCGCACCGGACGTACGGGCGGATTCCGTGGGCGACGCTCTTCGACCCGGCGATCGAGCTCGCGCGCAACGGGGTCGCGCTGACGCCGCAGCAGGGCTACCTGCACGCGATCCTCGACATCATCCTCCGCTACACCGAGCCGGGCCGGGCGATCTACGGGCCGGCGGGCGAGCGCCTGGCCGCGGGCGACCGCCTGGAGATGGGCGACCTGGCCTCGACGCTCGAGACCCTGGCCGAGGGCGGCGCCGGCGCCTTCTACGACGGCCCGCTCGCCGAGCGGATCGTCGAGACCGTCCGCGAGGGCGGCGGCGCGCTGACCCGTGACGACCTGCACCGGTACCGGGTGATCTGGCGGCGGCCGGTCTCCGCCGACTTCCTCGGACGGCGATTCGTGTCGAATCCGCCGCCGTCCACGGGGGGCGTGCTGATCGCCTACGGCCTCCTGCTGCTGGATCAGGCGGGCCTCGGCGGCCCGGCCGGCAGCGCCGGCGCCATCGGTCGCCTCGTCGGCGTGATGGGCGAACAGGCGCTCGCGCGCGGCCCAGGCTTTTCGCGCCGCCTGCACGGCGGCGGCCTCGCAAGGCAGCTGCACGACGAGGAGCGCGTCGCCGTGGCGGCGGCCCGGCTCGTGGACAGCTTGCCGCCCGTCGTTCCGGAGCCGGCCGAGCCCTCGCGGACGACGCACATCTCCGTGGTCGACGCGGACGGCAACGCCGCGTCCCTGACGGCGTCGACCGGATCGGGCTCCGGCGTGATCGTCCCCGGGACGGGGGTGCACCTGAACAACATGCTCGGCGAGCACCATCTCAACCTCGCCCGCCGCCGGCGCCGGCCGGGAGGCAGGCTGACGAGCATGATGGCGCCGTCCCTCGTCCTCGAGGACGGCCGTCCGCGGCTCGTCGTCGGCAGCGCGGGCTCGGCGCGCCTTCGCGGGGCGATCCTCCAGATCGTCGTCAACTCGATCGGCCACGGCCTGCCCGTGGGCGAGGCGATCGGTGCTCCCCGCGTCCACCTCGACGAGGGGCACGTTCACTGCGAGGGCGGCGCCGACAGCGCCGAGCTGGACGAGCTCGAGCGCCGCGGCTACGACGTGGTCCGCTGGCGGCGGCGGAACCTGTACTTCGGCGGCGCCGCCGCCGTCGAGGTGCGCCCGGACCGCACGCTCGCCGCAGCGGGCGACCCGCGCCGGGGCGGCCACGGCATCGTCGTCGATGGCTGAGCGGGTGGTCGTGCGGAGGGCGAGCCCCGGCGACGCCGGCGCCCTCGTCGAGCTGGCGGAGGCCGTCGCGTCCGAGCCGGAGGGCTGGCTGATCTCCGACGGCACTTGGCGCACGCCGGGCGAGGAGCGGCGCTTCCTGCGCGCACTTCGACGCTACAGCGACGCCGCGGTGTTCGTCGCGGAGCTCTCGGAGGACACGGGGAACCGGATCGTCGGGCGGCTGTCGCTCGGGCGTGACCCGCATCCCGCCAGCCGCCACGTCGCCGACCTCGGCCTGATGGTCTCCGCCGGCCACCGGCGCCGCGGGATCGGCAAAGCGCTGCTCCGGCAGGCCGTCGACTGGGCAAGGGAGTCGGGCGTTCGCAAGCTGGAGCTCCACGTGTTTCCGCACAACGAGGGGGCGATCGCCCTGTACGAGGGCTTCGGCTTCCGGCGCGAGGGCCTGCGGCGCGGTCACTACCGCCGCGGGGAGGAGCACCTCGACGCGATCCTCATGGCGCTCGACGTCGACTGACGTCCACTAGATTCCCGCGCGTGGCCGCGCTTGCGGAGATCGCAGAGAGCTTCTTCAAGCCGGCGGTGCGGGACCTCGTCCCGTACGAGCCCGGCAAGCCCGTCGAGGAAGTGCAGCGCGAGCTCGGTCTCGAGCGGGTCGTCAAGCTCGCCTCGAACGAGGGCCCGTTCGGCCCCTTCCCGGAGGCGCTGGAGGCGCTCGCGGCCGCGGCGCCCGAGCTGAACCGCTACCCGGACGGCGGCGCCTACCGGCTCCGGGTCGCACTCGCCGAGCGTCACGGCGTCCGCTTCGAGGAGATCGCGCTCGGAGCCGGGGCCGACGGCGTCGTCGACGCGCTCTCGCAGATCTCGCTCGGCCCTGGCGACGAGGTCGTCTGCGGCTGGCCGAGCTTCCCGAGCTACGTCATCGACGCGAAGAAGCTCGGGGCGGTCGCGCGCACGATTCCGCTGAAGGGCGGCAGGTACGACCTCGCGGCGATGCTCGCCGCCGTCACCGAGCGGACGAAGCTCGTCTACGTCTGCCATCCGAACAACCCGACCGGGACGATGAACACACGAGCCGAGCTCGACGAGTACTTCGAGCGGGTGCCCGAGCACGTCGTGACCGTGCTCGACCAGGCCTACTTCGAGTACGTCGACGACCCGGACTACGCGGACGGGATCGAGGAGTACGTGAAGGCGGGACGCCGGGCGGTCGTCCTGCGGACGTTCTCGAAGATCTTCGGCCTGGCCGGCCTCCGGGTCGGCTACGGCGTCGGCCCGGCCGAGCTCGCGACCGCGGTCGGAAAGGTCCGCCGCGCGTTCGACATCACCACGGCAGCGCAGGTCGCCGCGGTCGCGAGCCTGGAGGCGCCCGGCGCGCGCGAGGAGCTCGAGCGGCGGCGCCGCGCGAACGCGGAGGGCCGTCCGGCGGTCGTGCGGGCGCTGAGAGATCACGGCTTCGAGCCCGCGGGGCCGTCGGTCGCGAACTTCGTCTTCGCAGAGGTCGCCGAGGATTCCCGCCCGCTCTTCGAGCAGCTTCTGCGCGAGGGAGTGATCGTGCGGCCCACGGGCGGCTTCGGCGCGCCCGGCGCGATCCGGGTCACGGTCGGCACGGCGGAGGAGAACGCGTACTTCGCGCAGGCTCTCGGCCGTGTCACCGAGCTCGCCCAGGCCTAACTCGAAAGGGTGAATTTGCAGGTATTTTCGAACCGGGCCGGTACGGTTTGCCGTAGAGGAAACGAGTGTTAAGCCGTCAGGTCACGCTTCTGCGAGAGGTCCAGAGCTTCCGTCTGCTCGCCCTCGCGACAGTCGGCTCGACGTTCGGGACCTGGCTCGCCTTCGTCGCCCTCACGATCGACGTCTACGACCGGACGCAGTCGGCGGTCTGGGTGAGCGCCCTGCTCATCGCCGACTTCCTGCCGGCGATCGTGATCGGGATCGTCGCCGCCTCGGTCGTCGACCGGTTCTCACGAAGGCGGCTGATGATCGCGTCCGACCTCGTGCGGGTCGGGATCTTCGCGCTGCTCCCCTTCGCGAACGACGCCGGGGGGATCGTGGCGCTCGCCGCCGCCGCGGGGTTCGCCACGGGGCTGTACCGGCCGGCGCTCTACGCGGGCCTGCCGAACCTGCTGCGCGACGAGGATCTGCCGCACGCGAACTCGTTGCTGATGACGATCGAGAACCTCGCCTGGGCGCTCGGGCCCATCCTCGGCGGCCTGCTCGTCGCCGGGACGGGGCCGGATGTCGCCTACTGGATCAACGCGGTCACCTTTCTCGTGTCGGCGGCGCTGCTCGCCGGGATCCCCGACCGGCTTCTCCAACAGGCCCAGGCGGTCGGCCGGGGGTATTGGCGCGACATCGCGGACGGCTTCGCGCTCGTCAAGGGCTCCCGCGCGCTGCTCACCGTGCTCGCCGCCTGGAACGTCGTGATGCTCGCCACGGCCGGCGCGAACGTCGCGGAGGTGGTCCTCGCGAAGGAGACCTTCGACGCCGGCGACTTCGGCTACGGCCTGCTCGTCGGCGCGACGGGCGTCGGACTCGCGCTCGGGAGCTTCCTCGCCGCCTCCCAGCTCGAGTACCGGGCGCTCGCGACGGTCTACGGGACGTCGATCGGGCTCGTCGCCGTGGGGATGGTCGGCGCCGCTGCTGCGCCGGGCGTCTGGATCGCCGCCGCCTCGGTCGCGGTCGCAGGCGCCGGAAACGGAGCGGCGGTCGTCTGCAACGCGCTGCTCGTCCAGCGCGGCGCTCCGGACGAGCTGCGCGGCCGGGCCTTCACGCTGCTCATGAGCTCGAACTACGTCGTCCTGGGAATCGGGATGATCGCTGCGGGTCCCCTGACGGACGAGCTGGGCGCCCGCACGGTCTGGGCGGTCGCCGGCGGCCTGGCGGCGGTCGCGGCGCTCGTCGGGCTCGTGCTCGCGCGAGGCGTTGCCGCCCGCGCCCGGCCGGCGGAGGAGCTGCCTCCGCAGCCCGAGCCCGAGCAGGCCGAGACGGCGCGACTGTAGTAGGAGGGCTCGGCGAAACGCCGCTGAGCTGCAGGCCACGCCGCTCGAACAAGCGGCGTCTCGCCAATCCCTCCTAGGCTTCCTCTCGTGGCGGCGAGGAAGGAGTGGACGCCCGAGCGGCTGCTCGAGGGCGTGCGAAGCGGCGACCGGAGGGCGCTCGCGCGGGCGATCACGCTCGTCGAGAACTCCGACCCGCTCGCCTACGAGCTCGTCCGGGAGCTCTACCCCGACACCGGCCGGGCCTACGCGCTCGGCGTCACCGGCCCGCCGGGCGTCGGCAAGTCCAGCCTGATCAGCGCCCTCGTCCGCCATGTACGGCAGCAGGAGAAGACGGTCGGCGTGATCTCGGTCGATCCCTCGAGCCCGTTCTCGAAGGGCGCGTTGCTCGGCGACCGGATCCGGCTCTCCGACCACTTCCTCGACCCCGGCGTCTTCATCCGCTCGATGGGGACCCGCGGCCACCTGGGCGGGCTCGCCGAAGCCACGCTCCAGGCGCTGCTCGTGCTCGACGCGGCCGGGCGGGACTACGTCTTCCTGGAGACCGTGGGAACCGGCCAGAGCGAGATCGAGGTGATCGGCGTCGCCGACACGGTCGTGCTCGTCCTGATGCCCGGCTCGGGGGACTCCGTGCAGGCGCTGAAGGCAGGGATCATGGAGATCCCCGACGTGATCGCCGTGAACAAGAAGGATCATCCTGCGGCGAAGACGATGCTGAACGAGGTGCGATCGATCCTCGCTCTCGACACGGAGAGCGAGTGGAAGCCGCCGATCGTCCTCACGGAGGCCGTGACCGGCGAGGGGATCCCCGAGCTCTGGGAGCGGATCGAGGCCCACCGCGACCACCTCGTGTCGAACGGGCTCCTCGACGAGCGCCGGCGCAAGAACCTCGCCGGCGAGGTCTTCACCGTCGCCTCCGCGCGTGCCAAGACGCACCTCGAGCAGGCGGTCGCGGACGACCCGGAGCTGCGCCGGCTCCTGGACGAGGTGCAGCGGCGGGAGCTCGATCCGCTGACGGCGGTCAGAGAGATCATGATTCGGGTGTTCAAGGTTGAAGCTGACGGAAACAGCCCCGACCGCGGCTGACATCCGCGGGGCGCGCGAGCGGATCAGCGGCATCGCGCGCGAGACGCCGGTCTACAGCTCCGAGACCTTCTCGCGCATCGCCGGTCGGGAGATCTGGTTCAAGGCCGAGAACCTCCAGCGCACCGGCGCGTTCAAGGTGCGCGGCGCCGTGAACCGGCTCGCGATTCTGTCGGACGCCGAGCGCGAGGCGGGCGTTGTCGCCGCGAGCGCCGGGAACCACGGCCAGGCGGTCGCCTGGGCGGCGCGCCAGGCCGGCGTCAAGGCACGGATCTACGTCCCGCAGGACGCGCCGATGGCGAAGGTCGAGGCCTGCCGCACGTACGGCTCCGAGCTGGTGATGGTCGGCGAGCGGTTCGAGGACGCGCTGGCGGCGGCGTACGCCGAAGTCGAGGAGCGCGGCGCGACCTTCATCCACCCGTTCGAAGACCCGGTCGTGATCGCCGGGCAGGGCACGATCGGGCTTGAGCTCGCCGAGCAGGTGCCCGACGTCGAGACGGTCGTGATCCCGGTGGGCGGCGGAGGGCTGGCCGCGGGAACCGCGATCGCGCTGCGCGAGCTCAGGCCCGGCGTCCGGGTCGTGGGTGTTCAGGCCGGGCTCTCCGGCTTCACGATCGCCGACGGCGTCTTCG
The DNA here is from genome assembly GCA_035776735.1 of Gaiellaceae bacterium. Lineage (GTDB taxonomy): Bacteria > Actinomycetota > Thermoleophilia > Gaiellales > Gaiellaceae > JACDAN01. The sequence continues at coordinate 25,393 of DASSSO010000019.1, forward strand.
TCAAGAAGCCCGGCGACCTGACGATGGCGATCCTCGACGACGTGCTCGACGAGATGGTCGACGTCGACGACGAGTCGATCAGCGAGGCGATCGTGCTCGTGCTCGAGCGCGCCAAGCTGCTCGTCGAGGGCGCCGGGGCGGTCGGCGTCGCCGCGCTGCTCGGCGGGAAGGTGGGCGGCTCGGGCCCGGTCGCCATCGTCCTCTCCGGCGGAAACATCGACCCGACGATGCTGATCACGGTCATGCAGCACGGCCTCACGCTCGGCGGCCGCTACCTCGTGGTGCGGACGCGCGTTCCAGACCGGCCCGGCGAGCTCGTCAAGCTCCTGAACCTGATCGCACAGGAGCGGGTGAACGTCGTCTCGATCGAGCACCACCGCGAGGGACTGGACATCCCGGTCGCGGCGACCGAGGTCGGGCTGACCTTGATCACGCGCGACGAGGAGCACTGCGCCGTCATCCTCGACGCGATGCGCTCCTGGGGCTACCAGGTCGAGCGACTGAGATAGTGGATGGAAGATTTCCTGCCGGTCCGCCGTCTGGTGACGGAGGCCGGCGGACGGCAGTGCGGCAACCGATCGTCGGCCTACCGCCTTCCGGGATCAGGCGCCGCAGCGCCGGAAGCTGACGGTCTCGCCGCCCCGCTCGGCCCAGTCCTGGATGCCGCCGTGCAGCACCGGCCGCGCGTCGATCCCCGCCGCGGCGAGGACGCTCGCGGCGACGCCGGCGCGGGCGCCCGTGTTGCAGATCGTGATCACCGGCTTGCCGCCCTGGAGGTCGTCCGCCCACTCGCGCACGAGGCGGTAGGGGATGTTGCGGCTGCGCGGGATGTAGCCCTCGTCGCGCTCGTGCGGCTCGCGGACGTCGAGCACCTCCACCTCGCCCGCCTCCAGGAGCCGGTCGAGCTCGTCGATGCCGACCGTCCTCGACTCCTCCTGCGCCGGCGGGCCCAGCACGTAGCCGGCGAGCTCGAAGATCCCGACCGAGCGGAGCCCGCGCGCCGCCCGCTCCGCCTGCTCGCCGGTCGCGGCGTGGATCACCACCCGCTCGTCGGGCGGAAGCACGAAGGCCGCCTTGGTGGCGAAGCCGCCGCCGTCGACGGGAACGCTCAGCGCTCCTTTCGCGTGGCCGGCGGCAAAGTCGTCCGCGGGGCGGACGTCCAGCACGGCGCCGGCGCCGCCGTTCAGCGGCCGGAGCGGCTCCGCCGCCCCGACGAACGGCCCGCGGTTCAGCTCGACGATTCGGTCCATGTTCGGCGGGCGGACGCCGGCCCTGATCGACTCGGCCACGAACGAGTCCTCGTCGTGGTGGGCGAGCGCCCGGTTGAAGCGTCGCTCGAAGCCGATCGTCGACGAGGGCTTCGAGCTCATCCCGGTGCCGCACAGGGAGCCGGCGACGTGGCCCGGGTGGATCTCGACGCCGTCCGGGAGCTCGAGCAGCTTCTGCAGGCTCTTGTAGAGCTCGTGGGCGCCCTCGACCGCCTCGACGGCGAGATCGGGACGCGCCGCGTCGCCGACGAACAGGGAGTCCCCGGTGAGCGTCAGCCACGGCTCGTCGGCCCGCCCGCGGTCGCTGACGACGAAGGCGCAGTGCTCCGGACGGTGGCCGGGCGTGTGGACGACCCGGATCGAGACCGCGCCGACCGCGATCTCGTCACCGTCCTCGACCGGCTCGAAGTCGTAGTCGGGCTCCGCCGCTGGGTGGATCGAGACGGGGACGCCGTGCTCGAGCGCCAGCCGCCCGTGCCCCGAGACGTGATCCGCGTGCGTGTGGGTTTCGAGGACGCGCACGATGCGGACGCCCTCCTCCTCGGCAGCAGCGAGGTATTGCTCGACCGCGTAGGCCGGATCGACCACGACCGCCTCGCCGGAGGACTCGTCGCCGATCAGGTAGGAGGCGCAGCCGAGATCGTCGTCGACGAACTGGCGGAACAGCACGAAACGGAGCCTAACAACCCGCTCCTCACGGAGCTCTGAGACACCCGCTCCTACCCGTGCGTCAACTGTTCGAGCAGACGATCTTCCCGTCGAAGGGCTCCGTATTCGTTGTCGCCTCCGAGTGAGTCACCTGGCACGTTCCGTACTTCGTCTCGATCAGCTCCCCTTCGCGGGGAAGGCGGGGGAGCTCGAGCACCTGGACATCAGTCCAGCCCGCTCCTTCGATCGTGACCGTAAAGCGCTGCACCGGCGGGATGATCGCAGAGAGTCTCGACCCAAGGACTTACGGAACTTAAACAACCATTAATCGTCGAACTGCGTCGGAATGGGTAAGGCGTCAGGTATCAAGAGCACGCCCAGAGAGCCAGGTAAAGGAGGAAGACGAACATGCTGAGTCGGAACCGCTGGTGGTCGGCGGTCCTGCTCTCGCTCGTTGCCGTCCTGCTGGTCGTCGGCTGCGGAGGCGACGACGACGGTGAGGACGGCGGCGGCGGCGCAGCGGCTGCCGACCAGACGCTGAAGTGGGGGCTCGGGTCCGAGTTCCTGCTCGATCCGGGTCTCGCGACGGACACGACGTCGTCGAAGATCCTCTCCAACATCTTCGACGGCCTCGTGACGCTCAACGAGGACCTCGAGGCGGAGCCCGCGGCAGCCGAGCGCTGGGAGGAGAACGGCAAGGTCGTCACCTTCCACCTGCGCGACGGCATGACGTGGACGAACGGTGACCCGGTGACCGCGAAGGACTACGAGTTCGCGTGGAAGCGCGCGCTCTCGCCCGAGCTGGGAAGCGACTACTCGTACCAGCTGACCGGAATCCAGGGCGCCGCCGAGTACAACGAGTGCGAGAGCAACTGCGCCGCGCTCAGGGACAAGGTCATGGTCAAGGCGACCGACGACCTGACGCTCCAGGTCACGCTGACCTCGGTGCAGCCGTGGTTCATCGAGCAGGCTGCGCACCATGTCTTCCTGCCGGTGAATCAGAAGGCCGTCGAGGCGAACCCCGAGCGCTGGACGCGCCCGGAGAACATCGTCACGAACGGGGCCTTCAAGGTCGAGGACGCGCAGCCCAGCGCCTCGATCACGCTCGTGAAGAACCCTGACTGGCGCGACGCCGCCAACGTGACGCTCGAGCGGGTCGAGGGGCGGATCATCGTCGACGGCACGACGGCCGTGCAATCGTTCGAGGCCGGCGAGGTGGACGTGCTCGACGAGCAGCTGCCGCCGGCGGAGATCCCCCGGCTGAAGGACACGCCCGAGTACGAGCTCTACACGGGCCTCGGCTCGACGTACTACGGCTTCAACCTGAAGAACATCACCGACATCAACCAGCGGCGCGCGATGTCGCTCGCCGTCAACCGCCGGCAGATCATCGACACGATCACGCAGGCGAACGAGCTCCCCGCCAAGGGGTTCACGCCGGAGGGGATGCCGGGGTTCGAGACGATCGTGGGCGAGGGTTCGCCCTGGACGCCTGAAGAGGGCGACATCGAGCTGGCCAAGGAGCACATGGCCATGGTGCAGGGGCCGAAGCAGAAGGTCGCGATCGTCACGAACGAGGGCGACCCGAACAAGGACGTCGCCGTCGCGCTCCAGTCCATGTGGAAGGAGATCGGCGTCGACTCGACGATCCGCGTGATGGAGTGGCAGCAGTACCTGGAGTACCTGGGCCCGCCGCCGCCCGGCGCGGTCGACCTGTTCCGCCTCGGCTGGGTCGGCGACTTCGTCGACGACATCAACTTCCTCGAGCTCTGGACGTGCGAGTCGGGGAACAACAACACCGGCTTCTGCAACAAGGAGTACGACGCGCTCGTTGCGAAGGCGAAGCAGACGCCGGACGACGCGGAGCGGATGGAGATCTACCGCCAGCTGGAGGCGATGCTGACCGGTGAGGACGGCGAGCTGCCGTTCATCCCGATGTGGTCGATCACCTACAACAACCTCGAGCGGGAGACGGTCAAGGAGACCTTCGAGATCAACCTGCTCGACCAGGTCGACCTCACGAAGGTCGAGATCAAGGAGGGCTAGATCTCTGCCCTGACGGCAATGAGCAGACGGGGCGCGCGAGGGCGCCCCGTCTGCTTTAGTGACTCGACGGTCGGGTAAAGGGAGCGCATGACGGCGTTCATCATCCGCAGGATCCTCTGGACGATTCCGGTCCTGCTGCTCGTCATCTTCCTGACCTTCGTGATGATGAAGCAGATCGGCGGGAACCCCTTCCGCCGCACGGAGCGCGCAGTTCCCGTCGCGATCCAGCAGAACCTCGAGCGCAAGTTCAACCTCGACGAGCCCTGGTACGTCCAGTACGCGCTCTACGTCAAGGGCGTCTTCACCTTCGACTTCGGCCCGTCACTCGTCTCGCGCGACCGGACGGTGAACGACATCATCAAGGAGCACGCGCCGAAGTCGCTCGAACTGGGGCTCTACGCGATGCTTTGGGCGATCGTGCTCGGCATCCCCGCGGGCGTGATCGCCGCCCTGCGGCAGAACTCGATCTACGACTACGGCCTGATGTTCTTATCGAACGTGGGCTTCGCCGTGCCCAGCTTCCTGGTGGCGACGCTCCTCATCTACTACGTGGCGCTCAAGTGGGGCCTCGTGCCGACGAACGGCTGGACGACCTGGCAGACGAAGATCCTGCCGTCGTTCGCGCTCGGCCTACTCCCGATGGCGTACTTCGCGCGCCTCGTGCGTGGCTCGATGCTGGAGACGCTCCAGCAGGACTACGTGCGGACCGCCCGCGCCAAGGGGCTCCGGCAGCGGCGGATCATCGTGCGCCACGTGCTGCGGAACTCGCTGATCCCGGCGATCACGGCCATCGCGCCGCTGCTTGGCTTCATCATCACCGGCTCGTTCGTTATCGAGCTGATCTTCTCGATCCCGGGCATCGGCCGGTACTTCGTCACCGCGGTCTCCTCGCGGGACTACTCGGTCGTGATGGGCGTCACCGTGCTGACCTCGGTCGTGATCGTGCTCGCCAACCTGGTGGTGGACATCCTCTACGGCGTCCTCGACCCGCGAACGCGGGAGGCGCGGTCGTGACCCTCGACCCGCGAGACGCCGTGGTCGCCGACGCCGCCGTCCCGGAGGTCGTCGCGGGCGCAGGCGCCCGCGCGGGCGCTCCCGTTCACCGCGCGAGCCTCTGGCGCGACGCCTGGCGTCGGTACCTGCAGAACAAGGGCGCCGTCGTCGCCGGTGCGATCTTCGTGTTCATCGTCCTCTTCTGCCTGCTGTACCCGCTCGTCTCACCCCACGACCCGGACCAGATCGAGCTCACCAACGCGCGGGAGGGCCCGACCCTCGAGCATCCGCTCGGCACGGACGCATTCGGGCGCGACATGCTGACGCGCGTGGCGCTGGCGGGGCGGATCTCGCTCGCCATCGGCCTGGGCGCCACGATCGCGATCCTCCTCTTCGGCGTCGTCTACGGATCGACCGCGGGCTTCTTCGGCGGTCGCCTGGACAACATCCAGATGCGCCTGCTCGACGCGCTCTACGGCCTTCCCTACCTGCCGTTCGCGATCATCCTGCTGGCGATCATCGGCACGATCAACATGTGGACGATGATGCTCGCGCTGTCGATCGCGAGCTGGTTCACGGCGGCGCGGATCGTCCGGGGTCAGATCATCACGCTGAAGCAGAACGACTACGTGCGCGCGGCGCAGGCGCTCGGCGCCCGCTGGTATCGCGTGCTGACGCGGCATCTGCTGCCGAACACGCTCGGCGTTTTGATCATCGCCATGTTCCTCGAGCTCCCGGGGGTGATCCTCGGCGAGGCCTTCCTCGGCTTCATCGGCCTCGGGATCAGCCCGCCCGAAGCGTCGCTCGGCTCGATGGCGGAGGAAGGCCGCGCGGAGTACCGGGCGAACCCGCACATCATGATCGTGCCCAGCCTCGCGATCGCCGTCGTCGTGCTCTGCGCGAACTTCATCGCGGACGGCATGCGCGACGCGCTCGACCCACGAACCAGGGAGACCAAGGAAGGCTGATGGCGCTCCTCGACGTCAAGGATCTCAAGACGCACTTCTTCACGCGTGAGGGCGTCGTGCGCGCAGTGGACGGGATCAGCTTCTCGCTCGAGCCGGGGCGCGCGCTCGGGATCGTCGGCGAGTCCGGCTGCGGCAAGTCCGTCACCGCGCTCTCGATCATGGGCCTGATCCCGAGGCCGCCCGCGCGGATCGTCGACGGCTCGGTCGAGTTCAGGGGCCGCGACCTCACCCAGCTCTCGGAGCGTGAGCTGGAGGACGTCCGCGGTCGGGAGATCGCGATGATCTTCCAGGATCCGATGACGTCGCTGAATCCGACGCTGAAGATCAAGACGCAGATCACGGAGGTGCTCGACCGGCACTTCGGCTACTCGAAGGACGAGGCGAAGCGGCGGGCGATCGAGCTGCTCGAGGAGGTGCAGATCCCGAACGCCGCCGAGCGGATCGACGACTATCCGCACCGCTTTTCCGGCGGGATGCGGCAGCGGGTGATGATCGCGATCGCGCTCGCCTGCGACCCGCAGCTCCTGATCGCGGACGAGCCGACGACGGCGCTCGACGTCACCGTCCAGGCCGAGATCCTCGACCTGCTGGAGGAGTTGCGCCGGGAGCACGAGATGGCGCTGATCCTCATCACCCACGACATGGGCGTCGTCGCCGAGGTCGCCGACGAGGTCGCGGTGATGTACGCGGGCCAGTTCGTCGAGCAGGCGCCGACGCTCGAGCTCTACGACCGTCCCGAGCACCCGTACACGGAGGCGCTCCTCGGCGCGCTTCCGCAGCTCGAGGGGGAGGACGTTCGCCGCGGACGCCTGCTCTCGATTCCCGGCCGGCCGCCGGACCTGATCGCGCCGCCGGAGGGCTGCCGGTTCGCGCCGCGCTGTCCCTTTGCGCACCTCGGCGACGGCTGCGCCGAGGCGCTGCCTGAGCTCCGCAGGATCCGTCCGGACCACTACGTGCGCTCCCGGCATCCCGCCAGCGAGCGGCAGCGGGAGCCGGCGCCGGCATGAGCGAGCAGGAACCGCTCCTCGCCGTCCAGGATCTCCGTAAGGAGTTCCCCGTCAGGTCGGGTTTCCTGATCGAGCGCGTGACGCGCACCGTCAAGGCCGTGGACGGCGTCAGCTTCTCGATCCGCGAGGGAAGGACGCTCGGGCTCGTCGGCGAGTCCGGCTCGGGCAAGTCGACGACGGGCTACTGCATTCTCCAGCTGATCAAGCCGACGGCCGGGACGGTGCGCTTCAAGGGCCAGGAGCTGACGACGATCAGCCGCGGACAGCTTCGCCACCTGCGCCGCGACATGCAGATCATCTTCCAGGATCCCTACTCGTCGCTCGACCCCCGGATGACGGTCGGCGACATCGTCTCGGAGCCGCTGCAGATCCACAACGTGGGGTCGAGGCGGGATCGCCGTGCCCGCGTGCGGGAGCTCCTCGACGTCGTCGGCTTCAACCCGGACTACGAGAACCGCTACCCGCACGAATTCTCCGGCGGGCAGCGCCAGAGGATCGGCGTTGCGCGGGCGCTGGCGCTGAACCCCGATCTGATCGTGTGCGACGAACCGGTGTCGGCACTGGACGTCTCCATCCAGGCGCAGATCCTCAACCTGCTGAAGGACCTCCAGCGGGACTTCGGCCTGACGTATCTCTTCATCTCCCATGACCTCGCCGTCGTCCGGTCGATGAGCGACGACATCGCGGTCATGAAGGACGGGGTGATCGTCGAGTCCGGCGCCGCGGACGAGGTCTACGAGCGCCCGCAGGAGGCGTACACGAAGGCACTGCTCGCCGCCGTCCCCGTGCCGGACCCGCGGCGGATGCAGGAGCGCCGGCACGAGCGCCGGCGGCTCAGCCACGCGCTTGCGCAGGGCTAGCGCTCTCCTGCTGATCCTGCTCGCCGGCTGCGGCGGCGGAGATGAGGCGGCTGCGCCGACCGAGCCGGGTTGGGAGTTCGCAGCGCCGATGGCGAACCGGCGGAGCTACGTGGCCGCCGCCGAGCTCGGCGGGAAGATCTACGTCGCCGGCGGGATGTTCGGCGCGGCCGGAACCCGGCTCGACCGCGTGCAGCGCTTCGACCCGGGGGCGAACGCGTGGACGACGCTGCCCCGGCTGCCGCAGCCGGTGCGGGCTGCGGCGGGCGCCGTGCGAGGCGGCGACTTCCTCGTCATCGGCGGGACGGCGGCCGGCGGCGGCGGGCGGCAGGTCTACGCCTACGACGGGCGCTGGCGCGAGGCCGAGCCGCTGCCGCGGCCGCTCTACAACCACGCGGCCGTGACTCTCGGCGACCGCGTCTACGTCCTGGGCGGGTACGACACCGAGGGCGAGGAGCTGCGGACCGTGTACGTGCTGGACCGCGGGCGCTGGCGGGCCGCAGCGAGCCTCCCCCGGGCCGTCCACGCATTCGGCGCGGTGACGTTCCGCGGCGAGATCTGGGTGATCGGCGGCCGGCGGGGCGAGGAGAAGCTCCGCGAGGTCTGGATCTACGACCCGGAGGCCGGGCGCTGGCGCGAAGGCCCGGCGCTGCCGAAGCCGATGGCGCTCCTCGGCGCCGCCGTCGTGGGAGACCAGATCCACGCGGTCTGGGAGCGGACGTACCAGATCTACGACGCGTCCGAGGGCCGCTGGCGCGACGGCCCGGCCCCGCTCGAGCCGCGCCACGCGCTCTCGCTCTTCACCGTGGACGGGTCGATCTACGCGGTCGGCGGCTGCACGCCGCAGCTGCGAGACACGGCCGTCGTCGAACGAAGAAAGGTCATCCGCCGCTGAACGGGCTCAGCCCGTTCAGCCGCAACGGCGGACGGAGAAGAGGACGTCGCGGGCAGTTCCGACGCCGCGCGCCGGCGAAGCCGGCGCCCGGCTTCATACGGTCGTGGAAAGTTGTGAGACTTTCCACGAAACGAGGGGCTAGAGCCCCAAGTGTTTGGCGATCACCATGCGCTGCACCTCGTTCGTGCCCTCGCCGATCTCGAGGATCTTCTGGTCGCGGTAGAGGCGCGAGATCGCGAACTCGTCCATGAAGCCGTAGCCGCCGTGGATCTGCAGAGCCGCGTTCGCCACGCGGTGTGAGAGCTCGCCGGTGTAGAGCTTCGCCATCGCCGCCTCCTTCGCGAACGGGCGGCCCTGGTCCTTGAGCCACGCGGCCCTGTAGACCATGTTCCGGCCGGCCTCGATCTCCGTGGCCATGTCGGCGAGCTGGAACTGGATCGCCTGGAACGACGAGATCGGCTTCCCGAACTGCTTCCGCTCCTTCGCGTACGCGGCCGCGAGGTCGTACGCGCCCTGCGCGAGCCCGAGCCCCATCGCCGCGACCGAGATCCGGCCGCCGTCGAGGATCTCGAGGAACTGCTGGAAGCCCTTCCCGCGCGGGCCGAGCAGGTTCCCCTCCGGGACCCGGACGTCGCGGAACGAGAGCTCGCGCGTGTCGGAGGCGCGCCAGCCGAGCTTCTGCATCGGCGGCGCGATCTCGTACCCCGGCGCACCGTTCGGGACAATGATGTTCGAGATCTCGCCGTCGCCGGTGACCGCCGTGATCGTCACGCACGCCGTGATGTCCGTTCCGGCGTTCGTGATGAACATCTTCGAGCCGTTGACCACCCACTCGCCGTCCTGCAGCTCGGCGCGGGTGCGCGCGGCGCCGGCGTCGGATCCCGCCTCCGGTTCCGTCAGCCCGAACGCCGCCAGCTTCTCGCCGGACGCGAGCTGCGGCACCCACTCGCGCTTCTGCTCGTCGCTCCCGAACAGGTAGATCGGCAGCGTGCCGAGCGAGTGGTGCGCGGCCATCGTGATCGCGACGGACGAGTCGACTCGCGTCAGCTCCTCGATCGCGATCGCGTACGAGACCGTATCGGCGCCGGCCCCTCCGTACTCCTCCGGGATCGTCATGCCCATCAGCCCCAGCTCTGCCATCTCGGCCACGAGCTCGTACGGGAAGCGGTGCTCGCGGTCCAGCTCCTCCGCGACCGGCGCGACCCGCTCGCCGGCGAAGTCGCGAACCGTACGCCGGAGGAGCTCGTGCTCGTCGGTCAGGTCGAGGTTCACGGCAGGGAGCGTGCCAGCTCCGCGATCAGCCGGACGCCGTAGCCGGTCCCGCCGGCGACCTGCAGGTAGTCCGGGCGCGGCCAGCGCAGGTACCCCGGCCCGGCCATGTCGATGTGCGCCCACGGGCCCTCGCCGGTGAACTCCTGCAGGAAACGGGCGGCGTAGGCCGGGATCGCCTGTCCCCGGACGGAGGAGTTCTTCAGGTCGGCGAACGCGGAGTCCGTGTAGCGGCGGTAGCGGCGGTGGATCGGCAGCGGCCACGCGTGGTCGCCGCTTCGGTTTCCGGCCTCGGCAACCCGGTCGCGCCAGGCGTCGTCGTTGCCGAAGACGCCTGCATAGAGGTCGCCGAGCGCCCGGTTCATCGCACCGGTGAGCGTGGCGAAGTCGACGAGGTGCGTCGCGCCCAGCTCGCGCGCGTACGCAAGGACGTCGGCGAGGACGAGCCGTCCCTCGGCGTCGGTGTTGACGATCTCGATCGTTTTGCCGTTCATCGCCCGGACGATGTCGCCCGGCCTGAAGGCGCCGCCGCCGACCATGTTCTCGGTCGCCCCGACGACGCCGATCGCCCGGACCGGGAGGCCGAGCTCGGCGATCGCGCCCATGCCGGCGAGCACCGCGGCGCCGCCGGCCATGTCGCCCTTCATGTCCTCCATGTAGAGCGCGGGCTTGATCGAGACCCCGCCCGTGTCGAACGTGACCGCCTTTCCGACCAGGCCCAGCGACAGCTCACCCGCCGTGTCGACCGGCTCGTAGCGGAGGACGATCGTGCGCGGCTCGCGATGGCTGCCCTGGGAGACGGCGAGGAACGAGCCCATCCCGAGCTCGGCCATCCGGTCGCGGCCGAAGGAGTCCGCCCGCAACAGGCCGTCCGACGCTGCGGCGATCTCCTCCGCATGCTCGGCGAGCCGCTCCGGCGTCAGCTCGTTCGGCGGCTCGTTCGCGAGATCGCGCGCCCGGTTCACCCACCGGGCGACGATGAGGGCGCGCTCGGCCTCCTCGAGGATGCCGTGATCGCCGCCGACGAAGACGACCCGCTCGAGCTCGCCCTTCCTGCCTTCCGTCTTCCGGAGCCCGGGGTCGTATCCGCCGAGCAGGAGCCCGTCGACGGCCGCGCGCGCCTGCTCGCGCGCCGAGAGCGGCAGCGAGTCGTCCAGAACCCAGGCCAGCGTCCCGCCGATCGGCTGAACGAACCGCGCGATCCCGCCCGCGGCGGTCCGAACTGCGTCGGCGTCGATCTCGGTGCCGAGCCCGCCGACGGCGACCCGCTCGACTCCGGCGTCCGGTGGGAGGTGGAGGATGACTGCGTTGCCTGCCTGCGCGCGAAAGCCGTCCTCCTCCAGCAGGGATCTCACGCGCTCGCCGAGCGGTCCCGGAGGGGCGCCGTCCTCGCGCATCGGGAGCGCGACGACCCGGGCCTCGACGGCAAGGGAGTCGGGGCCCGACACCGAAACCTCCATTGGACGCGCGATGCTAACTCAGCGACATCTTCGAAAAGCTTTTCGACCGCTTAACCAATTCTTGATTCGGGCCGATGACACTCAGGTCATGAGCACCTCGCTGCGGCAACCTGCCCCTGCACGCCACGATTCCGAGCCCCCGACCGTCGAGGAGCTGATCGGCCGCATCGCCGACCTCGTCCTCGTCCGCCAGTCGCTCCGGGCGAGCGACGCGGACGCGCTCATCCTCGAGCGGAACCGCTGCGAGCTCGTCGCCGCGCACTGGCAGCTCTCACACGCGCTCATCGAGCGCCACTGCGAGCCGAAGGCGGACGCCGCCTCGGCAGCCGCCTAAGGGTTCGCCGAAAGTCTCACGACTTTCAGCGACGCTTTGGAGCGAACGAGAACTAGGCCGAACGAAGACGCCGCTGCCGGGCGCCGGCCGCGCGCTCGGCGAGCCACTCGGTGAGCTCCTCGGCGGGGACGGGGCGGCTCAGGTAGTACCCCTGCGCGATGTCGCAGCCGAGCCGGGCGAGCCCGCTCCAGGCCTTCGCGGTCTCGACGCCCTCGGCCACGACCCGAAGGCCCAGGTTGCGCCCGAGGTCGATCGTCGAGCGGACGATCACCGCGTCGTTCTCGTTCTCCTCCATCCCCTGGATGAACGACTTGTCGATCTTCAGCTCGTCCACCGGCAGGCGCTTGAGGTACGCGAGCGACGAGTAGCCGGTGCCGAAGTCGTCGATCGCGATCCGGATCCCCATCTCGTTCAGCCGCGAGAGGATCTGCATCGCGCGCACGGGGTCGGCGAGGATCGTGCTCTCCGTGATCTCGAGCTCGAGCAGCCGCGGAGGGACCTCCCACCGTGCGAGGAGCCCGCCGACCGTGTCCGGCAGGTGCACGTCGAGCAGGTTGCGCGTGGAGAGGTTCACTGCGACACAGAGCTCCAGGCCCTGCAGCGCCCAGGCGCGGCACTGGCGGAGCGCCTCGTCGAGGACGAACATCGTCAGCGGTCCGATCACGCCGGTCTTCTGCGCCGGCGGGATGAACTCGTCCGGAGGGATCGTCCCGCGCTCCGCGTGCATCCAGCGGACGAGCGCCTCGACGCCGTGGATCTCGCCGGTGCGGAGGTCGACCTTCGGCTGGTAGTGCAGGACGAGCTCGCCGCGGTCGATCGCGCGCCGCAGCTCCGTGAGAAGCGTCAGGCGGTCGGGGCTGTAGTCGTCCCGCTCGCGCGTGTAGACCTCGCAGCCCGCCGGATGCTCCTTGGCCACGTACATGGCGACGTCTGCGCGCTGGAGGAGGCTCTGGACGTCGGTGCCGTGGTCGGGGAAGAGCGCAATCCCGATGCTCGCCTCCATCTGCAGCGCGAGGCCGTGGATCGTGAACGGCTCCTCGAGCGTCGTCCGGAGCTTCCGGGCGACGGCCACCGCCGCCTCGGCGTCGACGACCTTGGGGAGCAGGACGCCGAACTCGTCGCCGCCCAGCCGCGCGACGGTGTCGCTCTCCCGCAGGCTCTCCTGGAGCCGGAGGCCGACCTGCTTGAGCAGCTCGTCGCCGCTCGCGTGGCCGAGCGTGTCGTTGACCTCCTTGAAGCGGTCGAGGTCCATGATCATCACCGCGACCGCCACGTGCTCTCGCCGCGCCCAGGTGAGCGCCTGCCGGACGCGGTCGTGGAAGAGCGTCCGGTTCGGGAGGTCGGTCAGGGAGTCATGGAGCGCCTGGTGCTCGTTCAGCTCCGCCTGCCGGCGGAGCGCCTTCGAGGCCTGCGCGACGATCCTGAACAGAGTCCCGTAGAGGATCGCGAGCCCGAGGAAGATGAGCAGCGAGTAGTTGTTCGTCCGGTCGCGGACGCCCGCCTCGATCCGCGAGTAGGCGACCGAGATCTCGACGGCGCCGGCCGGGCGGCGGCTGGACTCGAGCCAGAGCGGGACGTACACGGCGAGGCTGCTGCCCGAGCGGTGCGAGACGACCTGGCCGCTCAGCGCGAGCCGGACGTCGTTCGAGAGTGGGACGCGCCGGTTGATCTCGCCGCGCCTCGGCGAGTACACGACCTCGAGCGAGCGGTTCCAGACCGTGATCCCCTGGACGTGCCGCCGGTTCTCCGGCCGCCGCAGGGTCTCGTCGAGCGCGAGCATCTCGGGCTTCGTGAGCCCGTAGCGCAGGTCGTGCTCCGAGAGGAAGCGCTCGACCTCCGAGCGGGAGATCGAGAGCGCCTGCCGGGTCGCGTCGTCGATCGCGCGCTCGGCGACGCGGCTGTGCAGGTAGTGCTGCAGGACGAGCCCGAGCAGGAGGGTCGGGATCAGGTTGACGAGCGCAAACTTCCAGAGCAGGCTGATGCGCGCCAGCCTGCTGAGCAACGTCATCGGGTTCGGCCTCCTCAGCGGTACTCGGTTCTTCCTCGGCTCACTGAAGCGGCGATCCGAGCGCGGAGCGTCCCCCGAACGAGTGACGGCTAGCCTGCCGCCGTGCGGCGGGAAGTGGACAGGAGAGCGATCGCGGCCCTCTCGGCGGGCCATCTCGCGACCGACTTCGCGAACGGCGTCCTGCCGGCGCTGCTGCCGTTCCTCGTCTCGCGGTTCGACCTGAGCTACACGGAGGCGGGCGGGCTCGTGTTCGCCTCGGCCGCGGCGTCGTCGCTCGTCCAGCCCCTCTTCGGGCACTGGTCGGACCGCCGCGGGGCGGAGTGGCTGCTTCCCTCCGGCGTTCTCCTGGCCGGGTGCGGGATGGCGCTCGCCGCCGTCTCCGGCTCGTACTCGCTCTGCGTCCTGTTCGTGGTCGTCTCCGGCCTCGGCACGGCCGCGTACCACCCGGAGGGGACGAAGTACGCGTCGTACGTCAGCGGGCGGCGGAAAGCGAGCGGGATGTCGTTGTTCTCGATCGGCGGAAACCTCGGCGTCGCGCTCGGCGCCGTCTCGGCCGCGCCGGTGATGCTTCTTCTCGGCCGGTGGGGCGGACTGCTCCTGGCGCTGCCGTCCCTCGCCGTGGCCGCCCTCCTGCTGCGGTCGCTGCCGTACCTCCGGAGCTTCGCGCCCGAGCGCCGAACGACCCGGACCGGAGTCGGCGAGGACCGCCCCGGCGCCTTTGCGCTCCTCCTCTGCGTCATCACGGCGCGGACCGTCGGCTGGTTCGGCCTTCTGACCTTCGTCCCGCTGTGGGCCGTCGAGCTCGGTCGCTCGGAGAGTTACGGGAGCAACCTGCTTGCGCTGATGCTCTTCGCGGGCGGAGCAGGGACTCTCGCGGTGGGACCGCTCGCCGACCGGATCGGCCGCCGGCCCGTGCTCCTGGCGAGCGTCGTGAGTGTTCCTCCACTGACCCTCCTGTTCGTCGCTGTCGGCGGGACGCTCGGCGTCGTCGCCTTGGCGCTCGTCGGTGTCTGCGTCGTCGGGACCTTCGGTCTGATCCAGGTGATGACCCAGGAGTACATGCCCAGCAGGCTCGGGCTCGCGTCCGGCATCTCGATCGGGTTCGCGATCGGGCTCGGCGGCGTCGCGGCGGCCGCGCTCGGAGCCGTCGCCGACTCGGTCGACCTCGAGACGGCTCTCTACGTGAGTGCCCTGGTTCCCGCGCTCGCCATCCCGCTGACGCTGCTGCTGCCGTCGCCGCGGGGCGGGCGGAAGGGCAAGCTGACCCCCGAGCCGGTCGTGTAGTCTCGCCGCCCATGGCAGCGAGCGCACGCGAGTTCTTCGAGAGCCTGGAGAGCCGCCTCGACCCCTCCAAGACGGCCGGGATGACCAACTCGTACGTCTTCGAGATCGACGGCGCCGGGACCTGGAAGGTCGACGTCGACGACGGCACGGTCTCGGTGACCGAGGGGGGCGGCGATGCCGACGCCACGATCTCCGCCTCGGAGGACACGTTCCAGCAGATCGCCTCGGGAGACCTGAACGCGACGACGGCGTACATGACCGGCAAGCTCAAGGTCCGGGGAGACATGGGCGCGGCGATGAAGCTCTCGCGGCTCTTCTAGCTCGGATCGCTACGAGCTCCTGAGGTTCGTCCACATCGGGGCGGCGATCGCCTGGATCGGCGGCGCGCTCGTCCTCCAGTTCGTCTCCGCCCGGACGATCGGCAGCGGCGATCCGCTCCGCCTCGTCACGCCCGAGTCGAAGCGCATCGGGAACCGGATCGAGGCGGAAGGGCTGGAGTCGCTCGTCGCGAAGCCCGGCGTGTGATCCATCCGCTCGAGCGGTGGCGCGAGTACGGCGAGAAGCCCGACTACGCCGGCCTGCTCACCTACGGCGGCGCCCCGTACACGGAGGACGCGGCGGAGCTCGCCGACGCCGACGTCGCGATCGTCGGCGCCCCGACGGACGACCTCGTCTCCGACCGGCCCGGCACCAGGTTCGCCCCGCGGGCGATCCGGGCGGCGAGCTGCCCTGCCGGTCCGCACCTCGAGGCGGGCGTCGACGCCTTCGCGGAGCTGCAGGTGGTCGACTTCGGCGATGCCCCGGTCGTCCCGGCCGACGCCGAGCGCTCCCACCGTGCGATCGAGGAGACGGTCCGCCAGGTCCTCGCCGCGGACGCGCTGCCCGTCGTGCTCGGCGGCGACCACTCGATCACGGAGCCGAACGTCAAGGCGTGCGCGGCCGTGCACGGCCCGATCGGCCTCGTCCACTTCGACACGCACACGGACACGGGCGTCGAGGTCTTCGGCGTGCGGCACTCCCACGGAACGCCGATGTACCGGCTCGTCGAGGCCGGCTGGATCGACCCGAAGCGCTACGTCCAGATCGGGCTGCGCGGCTACTGGCCCGGCGAGGCCGAGTTCGCCTGGCAGCGCGAGCAGGGGATCACGAGCTTCTTCATGCACGACGTCCGGGACCAGGGCATCGCGACCGTCGTCGAGCGGACGCTGGAGGCGGTGGAAGAAGGCCCGGTCTTCGTCACCGTGGACGTCGACGTGCTCGATCCGGCATTCGCGCCCGGGACCGGAACGCCAGAGCCGGGCGGCATGACGCCGGCCGAGCTGCTGCCGTCCGTCCGCCGGATCGCTGAGGCGCTCGAGCTGGTCGGGGCAGACGTCGTCGAGGTGATCCCGACGGCGCCCGGGTCCGCCGACATCACGGCGCTGGTCGCCGACCGGATCGTGCGCGAGCTGCTCACCGGCCTCGCGCTGCGGCGGCGGTAGGCGGAGGGCTACTCCTCGAGCTCGACGAGGAGCGTCCCGCCCGCGACCTGGTCCCCCTCGGCCACGTGAACGGCCTTGACGACGGCGTCGTAGGGCGAGACGACCGGCGTCTCCATCTTCATCGCCTCGAGCACGAGCAGCGGCTGGCGGTGCGCGACGCTGTCGCCCTCCTTCGCCAGGACGCGGATCACCGTTCCCGGCATCGGCGCCGTCAGCGAGCTCTCGACCGCGCCGCCGACGTGCGCGCCGTGTGCCGCCTCGTCGACGTCGGGCGGCGAGTGGGGCGGAGGCGAGGGCAGGTTCAGGCGCCACGATCCGTCCCAGGGGCCGCTCGGCAAGCGAAGGGGCTGCTCGGAGAGCGGCGGGTAGTCGGTCAGGAAGGCCGTCGTCGTGCGGCCGGCCCGGACCGCGGGATGCGAGACGAGCCAGCGGAGGAACGGCAGGTTCGTCGTCACGCCGGCGACCTCGGTCTGGGCGAGGGCGTCGGCGAGCCGGGCGAGCGCCTCGTCGCGCGTGGGCCCGTGCGCGATCAGCTTGGCGATCATCGGGTCGTAGCCGACGCCGACCTCGTCGCCCTCCTCGACGCCGGCGTCGACGCGGACGCCGGACGGCAGCCGCAGCCGCTCCAGGCGGCCGGCCTGCGGGAGGAACGTCCTGGGGTCCTCCGCGTACAGCCGCACCTCCACCGCGTGACCGGCTAGTAACACAGTGTTACTAGTTCCGGAGCCCGCGCCCGGCGGGGCCTCCCGAGCTTGTAACACAGTGTTACTTGGCTCGAAGGGCTCGCCGCCCGCGATCCGGAGTTGCGCGGCCACGAGGTCGACGCCGGTCACGAGCTCGGTCACGGGGTGCTCGACCTGGATCCGCCCGTTCAGCTCGAGGAGGTAGTAGTCCCGGCCGGCGAGCATGAACTCGGCCGTGCCCGCGCTCTCGTAGCCGATCGCCTCGGCGAAGCTGACGGCGGCGTCGCACATCTGCTTGCGGAGCGCGGGGTCGAGCGCCGTCGACGGCGACTCCTCGAGCACCTTCTGGTGGCGCCGTTGGATCGAGCACTCGCGCTCGCCCAGCGCGAGCACCCGGCTCCCGTCGCCGAGGAGCTGGATTTCGACGTGCCGCGGCCGCTCGACGTAGCGCTCGCAGAAGATGCGGTCGTCGCCGAACGCGGCCTTCGCCTCCCGCCTCGCCGCCTCCAGCGCCTCGTCGAGCTCGTCCGGGCTGCGGACGACGCGCATCCCGCGGCCGCCGCCGCCGGCCGCCGCCTTGATCATGAGCGGGAAGCCGACCTCCTCGGGCTCGCCGGTCGGAACCACGGGCACGCCCGCCTTCTGCGCGATCCGCTTCGCCTCCAGCTTGTCGCCGCCCAACCGGAGCGCCTCCGGCGGGGGGCCGACGAAGCGCAGCCCGGCGGCGCCGACCGCCTCCGCGAAGTCCGGGTTCTCCGCGAGGAAGCCGTAGCCGGGGTGGATCGCGTCGGCGCCCGTCTCCTTCGCCGCGCGGATGTGCTCCTCGGACGAGAGGTAGCTCGAGATCTCCACCGTCTCGCCGGCTCTCCGCGCGTGCAGGGAGCCACGGTCGTCCGGCGCGACCACGGCGACGGTGTCGATTCCGAGCTCACGCGCGGCGCGGAAGACGCGCAGCGCGATCTCGCCGCGGTTCGCTACGAGGAGCTTCTCGATCGCCACAGGAGCGCAAACGTAAGCAGGCAGGCAGCCGACAGGAGGAGGTAGGGGACGACGTCGCTCGTGACGTAGGCCAGCGCCCCTCCGCCCGACGAGCCGAGCGCCTGACCAGGAGCCCACGCGAGGTTGATGAGCGCGAAGACGTACGCGTACTCGAGCCCCCGGTGCTCGGCCTCGTCCGAGAGCAGGGCCATCGCGGGCGTCCAGAAGGTCCCGAAGGAGACGCCACCCGCGACGACGAGCGCGGCGAGCAGCCACGACTCGTTCGGCCAGGGAAGCAGGGCCGTGACGACCGCACCGGCGAGCACCGCCCGCCGCATCGGCGTGAAGCGGCCGATCCGGTCGGAGATCCGCCCGACCCACGGGTTGGCG
>DASSSO010000063.1:0-7444 GCA_035776735.1 Gaiellaceae bacterium
GGCGTGTCGATCTCGCTCCGCTCCGGCCACTTGAGCACCTTGCCGGTGAGGCTCTCGTGGTCGGCCTGGAGCCACGGGGCGACGGACGCCGTGAGGTCGGTCGCATCCCGGATCACCTGCTCGGCGGAGCTGCCGGGCGCCATCGTGACGATGTCGTCGGGCCGGACCTGGTAGCTCGGGATGTTCACCCGCCGGCCGTTCACATGGAAGTGGCCGTGGCGGACGAGCTGGCGGGCCTGGGCGCGCGAGGCGGCGAAGCCGAGCCGGTAGACGACGTTGTCGAGACGGGTCTCGAGCATGCGCAGCAGGGTCTCGCCGGTGATGCCCGAGCCCTTGGCGGCCTTCGTGTAGTAGTTGCGGAACTGCTTCTCGAGCAGGCCGTAATACCGGCGCGCCTTCTGCTTCTCGCGCAACTGGAGCAGGTACTCGGACTGCTTGATGCGGCCGCGGCCGTGCTCGCCCGGCGGGTAGCTGCGGCGCTCGACGGAGCACTTCTCCGTCAGGCAGCGCTCGCCCTTCAGGAAGAGCTTCATGCCCTCCCGGCGGCAGGCGCGGCACTTGGGCCCGAGGGTGCGGGCCACTAGACGCGCCTCCGCTTCTTGGGGCGCACGCCGTTGTGCGCCTGCGGCGTGACGTCCTTGACGCCGAGGATCTCGAGGCCGGCGGCCTGGAGCGACCGGATCGCCGTCTCCCGGCCCGACCCCGGGCCCTTGACGAAGACCTCGACCTTCTGGAGGCCGTGCTCCATGCCCTTGCGGGCGCACGCGTCGGCGGTCACCTGCGCGGCGAACGGCGTCGACTTCCGGGAGCCCTTGAACCCGGCCGAGCCGGCGGACTCCCACACGATCACGTTCCCCTCCTTGTCCGTGAGGGTCACGATCGTGTTGTTGAAGGACGTCTTGATGTGCGCCTGCCCGATCGCGATGTTCTTGCGGACACGGCGGCGTGTCCGCCCGCGGGCGGCCTGTCTGCGCGGCGGGGCCATTACTTCGCGGCCCTCTTGCCGCGTCCGACGGTCTTCTTCGGGCCCTTCCGCGTCCGGGCGTTCGTCTTCGTCCGCTGGCCGTTCACCGGGAGCCCGCGGCGGTGGCGGACGCCGCGGTAGGCGCCGATCTCCGACAGGCGCTTGATCGCCTGCTGGCGCTCGCGCCGAAGGTCACCCTCGACCTGGAGGTTCGCGTCGATGTACTCGCGCAGCTTGGTGATCTCCGGATCGGTGAGGTCGCGGACCTTCTCGTCGGGCGAGAGTCCCGTCGCGTTGCAGATCTGGAGCGCCGTCGAGTGCCCGACCCCGAAGATGTAGGTAAGGCCGACCTCGAGCCGCTTCTCGCGTGGAAGGTTGACGCCTGCGATTCGTGCCACTTAGCCCTGCCTTTGCTTGTGTCGCGGGTTCGTGCAGATGACCATGGTGCGCCCGTGCCGCTTGATCACGCGGCAGCGCTCGCACATCGGCTTGACGGACGGACGGACTTTCATCTCACCTGTGCCTGAAGGTGATCCGGCCTCGGGAGAGGTCGTACGGGGAGAGCTCCACCTTTACGCGGTCTCCCGGAAGGATGCGGATGTAGTGCTTGCGCATCTTTCCGGAGATCTTCGCGAGCACCTGATGCCCCTCGTCGATCTGGACTCGGAACATCGTGCTCGGCAGGGCCTCGACGACCTCGCCTTCAACCTCGATCTTCTCTTCCTTCTGGGCCATACCTCCACACGGCAACCGCGCTCTGCGAGCGCGGTCGTAGACGAACAACGAACACGGCGCAGCACGGCCTGCGCCGAGTCCGAAATGGTAGCAAACCCCGCTAGCTGACCCGAACGGGCGCCGCCGTCAGGATTCTCGGCTCGCCTTCGGTCACCGCGACCGTGTGCTCGAAATGCGCCGCCAGCGAGCCGTCGCGGGTCGCGATCGTCCAGCGGTCGTCGCGGATCACGACCTCGGGGCCGCCCGCCGTGATCATCGGCTCGATCGCAAGCGTCATCCCCGGCGCGAGGACCGGGCCCCGGCCCGGCTCGCCGAAGTTGGGGATCTGGGGATCCTCGTGCATGTTCCGACCCACGCCGTGGCCGACCAGGCTGCGGACGATGGAGAAGCCGGCGTCCTCGGTCACCGACTGGATCGCGTGCGAGACGTCGGAGAGGTGCGTGCCGGCGCGAGCCTTGTCGATCCCGGCCCAGAGGGCCGCCTCGCAGGCCTCGAGCAGCCGCTCCGCCCCGGCGTCGACCTCGCCGACCTTGTACGTGTACGCGGAGTCCCCTACGAAGCCCTCGAACGTGACGCCGACGTCCACGGAGAGGACGTCGCCCTCGTGGAGCGGCTCGTCGTTCGGGATGCCGTGGACGACGACGTCGTTCAGCGACGCGCAGATCGAGGCCGGGTACGGATACGGGCCCGGATAGCCGAGGAAGGTCGGGACGCCGCCGCGGGAGCGGATGTACTCGTCCGCGATCCGGTCGAGCTCCGCGGTCGTGACACCGGCGCGGACGTGCTCGCCGAGCAGGGCGTGCGTGTCGGCGACGATTCCGCCGGCCTGCTGCATCACGTCCAGCTCGGCTGGGGACTTGCGCACGATCACGCAGACCTCGCCGCCGTCTGCTCGAGCGCCTCCTGGATCTCGGCGAAGACCTCGTCCACCGTCCGGTCGGCGTGGATCCCGATGAGGTTCCCCTGCGCCCGGTAGTGGCCGATCAGCGGCTCCGTCTCCTGGTGGTACAGCTCGAGCCGCTTCGCGATCGCCTCGGGCGTGTCGTCCTTGCGGCTCTCGATCTCCGCGCGCCTCAGCATCCGCTCGATCCCGATCCGGTCGTCCAGCTGGAAGCCGAAGACGATCGACAGTGCGCGGCCGATGTCGGAGAGCATCTCGTCGAGCGCCCGGGCCTGGGGCAGCGTGCGCGGGAAGCCGTCGAGGACGAACCCCTCCTGCGCGTCGTCCTCGCCGAGCCGCTCGCGGATCAGCTCGATCATGAGGTCGTCGGGGACGAGCTGCCCGCTCTCCACGATCGGCTTCACGCGCCGGCCGAGCTCGGACTCGGCCGCGATCGCCGCGCGCAGGATCTCCCCGGTCGCGATGTGCGGGATCCCGTACTCGTCCTGGATCCGCTTCGCCTGGGTGCCCTTTCCCGACCCCTGCGGGCCGAGCAGGAGCACGTTCACTTCAAGAAGCCCTCGTACGAGCGCGCCATCATCTGCGACTCCATCTGGCGCATCGTGTCCAGCGCGACGCCGACGGCGATCAGCACCGAGGTTCCGCCGAGCGCGCCGGCCAGTGCCTGCGAGACGTCGGCGTACGCGATGAAGAGGCTGGGCAGGGTCGCCACGATCGCCAGGTAGACGGCACCGGGCAGCGTCAGCCGCGTGAGCACGCGGTCCAGGTACTGCGCCGTGGGCGGTCCCGGCCTGATGCCCGGGATGTAGCCGCCGTGCTTGCGCAGGTTGTCCGCCTGGTCGACGGGGTTGAACTGGACCGCGGTGTAGAAGAACGTGAAGAGCACGATCATC
This sequence comes from Gaiellaceae bacterium, assembly GCA_035776735.1. GTDB lineage: Bacteria > Actinomycetota > Thermoleophilia > Gaiellales > Gaiellaceae > JACDAN01. Next base: position 3,494 of record DASSSO010000063.1, read on the forward strand.
CCGCCCTGGAGCAGCAGGTAGGGCCAATCGGTGTACGAGAAGTACTTGTTGATGAAGCTCTGCGTCTGCGGGAAGTACTGCGCGACCGTTGGCGGGAAGGCCATGACGGCGGCCGCGAAGATGACCGGGATGACGCCGGCCATGTTCACGCGCAGCGGCATGTAGGTCGAGCCGCCCGTCGTCATCCGGCGCCCGACCATCCGCTTTGCGTACTGGATCGGGATCCGCCGCTGGCCCTCCTGGATGAAGACCACGGCGACGACGATGCCGACCGCCATGATCGGGAAGAACAGGCGCTCGAAGATGCCGCCCTCGACCCAGGCGTTGATGCCGAGCGGGAGCCCGGTCAGGATCGAGGCGAAGATCAGGAGCGAGATCCCGTTGCCGATCCCGCGCTTCGTGATCAGCTCGCCCATCCACATCAGCAGCGCACAGCCGGCGGTCAGCGTGAGGACGATCAGCGCCCCGCGGCCGAAGTTCGCGTCGAGCGCGCCCTGACGCTGGAAGAGGAACGCGAAGCCCGCCGCCTGGGCAGCGGCCAGCGCGATCGTCAGGTAGCGCGTGTACTGGTTGATCTTGGCGTAGCCGGCCTCGCCCTCCTTCTGCAGCTGCTCGAGCCGCGGGACGACCACGGTCATGAGCTGGAGGATGATCGAGGCGGTGACGTACGGCATGATCCCGAGCGCGAAGATCGCGAACTGCGAAAGCGCGCCGCCCGAGAAGAGGTTCAGCAGTGCGAGGACGGTGCCGCCGCCGGACGCGTTGAAGTAGTTCTCGATCGCCTCGGCGTTGACCCCGGGCGCCGGGATCCAGGAGCCCAGGCGGTAGAAGGCGAGGATGAGCGCGGTGAAGAGCACGCGCTTCCGCAGCTCGGGGACGCGCCACGCGTTCGTGAGCCAGGAGAACACCCGCTACTCCTCCTCGGCCGGAGCCTCGGCTGCGGGCTCTTCCGCCTCCTCGGCCTCGGGAGCCTCCTCGGCGGCCGCCTCCGCCGCGGGTTGGGCGGGCGTGGCGCCCTTCCGGCGCCGGCGCTTCGGCTTGACCTCCTTGAGGGCGGTGACGGAGCCGCCGGCGCCCTCGATCTTCTCCCGCGCGGCCTCGGAGAAGAAGTGCGCGGTGACGGCGAGCTTCTTCTTCAGCTCGCCCTGGCCGAGGATCTTCACGTCGACGCGCGTCGAGCGGATCAGGCCGGCCTCCGCGAGCGACTCGGGCGTGACCTCCGCGCCCTCGTCGAACCGGTCGAGGTCGCGGACGTTCACCGGCACCGTCTGGGTCCGGTGCGGCCCCATCGGCATCGCGTCCTTGGAGTACGGGCCGCGCTTCTTGCCGAGGCGCATGTAGATCGGCATCTGGCCGCCCTCGAAGCCCGGTCGCATCTTGTGCGAGCCGGAGCGCGACTTCTGGCCCTTGATCCCGCGGCCGGCGTAGCGGCCCTTGCCGGAGCCCATGCCGCGGCCGATGCGCTTGCGGTCCTTGCGCGCGGACGCGGGCTTCAGGTTGGAGAGGTTGAGCTCTTCGGGCATGGGGGCTTACCCGCCTTCGATCCGGACGAGATGGCGAACCTTCCTGAGCATACCGGCGACCTCAGGGGTCTCCGGGCGCTCCACCGTGCGGCCGATCTTGCCCAGCCCGAGCGCGCGCAGGGTGCCGCGATGGCGCTCGCTCTGGCCGATCTGGCTGCGGACCTGCGTGATGCGGAGAGTCTTATTCGCCATCGCTCGTCGTCGTCTCCTCCGCTGCCACCGCGGCTGCAACGGGCTCCTCGGCCGGCGCGGCCTCCGGCGCCGCCGCCTCCTCCTCGGGCTGCGCCTTGGGCACCGGCAGCACGTCGGCAATCGTCTTCCCGCGGGCCTTCGCGACCTCCTCGGGCCGGCGCAGGCTCTGGAGGCCCTGCACCGTCGCCTTCAACATGTTGACGGGGTTCGTCGTGCCGAGGCTCTTCGCGAGGATGTCGCGGACGCCGCCGAGCTCGAGGACGGCGCGGACGCCTCCGCCGGCGATGACGCCGGTTCCCTCGCTCGCCGGGCGCAGGAGCACGCGGGCGGCTCCGAACTCGCCGACAATCTCGTGCGTGATCGTCGTCCCGTGTTTCGCGACGGTGAAGAGGTTCTTCTTCGCGTCCTCGACGGCCTTCGAGATCGCGAGCGGGACCTCGCGGGCCTTGCCGTAGCCGACGCCCACCCGGTCGACCTCGTCGCCGATCACGACGAGCGCCGTGAACGAGAAGCGCCGGCCGCCCTTGACGACCTTGGCGACGCGGTTGATCTCGACCACGCGCTCCTTGAGCTCGCGGGTCTGTTCGTAATCGCTCAAAAGTCCAAGCCTCCTTCGCGGGCTGCGTCTGCGAGCGCCTTCACGCGCCCGTGGTACAGGTAGCCGCCCCGGTCGAAGACGACGCGCTCGATGCCCGCCTTCTTCGCGTTCGCGGCGAGCAGCTTGCCGACCTCGGCGGCCTGGTCGGCCTTCGAGCCCTTGGCGCCCTTCTTGTCCAGCCAGCTCGCGGCGGCGAGGGTCTTGCCCTCCGTGTCGTCGACGAGCTGCGCGGCGATGCCGCGGTTGGAGCGGAAGACGACGAGGCGGGGCCGCCCGGCGGTTCCGAAGACGTCCTTCCGCACCCGCTTGTGGCGCCGCTCGCGGCGCTGTCGCGTCGTGAGCTGGCTCATGCGCGCTTCCCGACCTTCCGGCGGACGTACTCGCCCTCGTAGCGGATGCCCTTGCCCTTGTACGGCTCCGGCGGCCGGACGCGGCGCACCTCGGCCGCCGTCTGCCCGACCTGCTGCTTGTCGATCCCCTTGACGATGATCTCCGTCGGCGTTGGAACGTCGAACGTGATGCCCTGGGGCGGCTCGATCACGACCGGGTGGGAGAAGCCGACGCTGAGCTCCAGGGAGGTGCCGCGCAGCGCGGCGCGGTAGCCGATGCCTTGGATCTCGAGCTTGCGCTCGAAGCCCTTCGTGACCCCCTCGACCATGTTGGAGACGAGCGAGCGGGTGAGACCGTGGAGCGCGCGGTCGTCGCCGCGGTCCGTCGGGCGGGTGACGGTGATCGCGCCGTCCCCCTGCTCGATCTTCATCCGCAGAGGCACCTGCTGGGTCAGCTCACCGAGCGGTCCGTTGACCATCACGCGGCCGGGGTCGATCGACACCGAAACGCCGGCGGGCAACTCGATTGGCTTTCTTCCGATTCGGCTCATTGACTCACCAGACGAAGCAGATGACCTCGCCGCCGATGCCCTCGCGCTCGGCGGTCTTGCTCGTGACCAGACCCCTCGACGTCGACATGATCGCCGTGCCCATCCCCCCGAGGACGCGCGGCAGCCGGTCCTTCCTAGCGTAGACGCGGCGGCCCGGCTTGGAGACGCGCTTGAGGTCGGTGATGATCCGCTCCCTGCTCGGCCCGTACTTGAGCTGGATGACGAGCGTCCCGTAGGAGCGATGCTTCTTGGCGTCCGGCTCGCGGCTGTTGTAGTCGGCCGGGCCGACGACGCTGAAGCCCGCGATGTAGCCCTCCTCCTGGAGCAGGCGGGCGATGTCCTCCTTCAGGCGGGAGGTCGGCATCTCCGCGGTCTCGTGCAGCGCCTTGTTGGCGTTGCGGATGCGCGTGAGCATGTCTGCGATCGGATCGGTCAGCATCGGTGCTCCTTCCAGTGATGCTGCCCAGCTTCTGGGTCGCGAGCACCAAGCCAGAGGCCGCACTCCGACGAGCCAAGGCTGGGCAGCCTTGGTGAGGAGGAGGGTGGTATCTGGCGCCGCGTGATCGCGGGCCAGAGGCAGGCCTGTATTGCTGGGAGGAGCACCATCACCAGCTGGACTTGGTCATGCCCGGGATCTGGCCCTGGTGCGCGAGGTCGCGCAGGCAGATCCGGCAGAGGCCGAACTTGCGGTAGACGGCACGCGGCCGGCCGCACTTGCGGCAGCGCGTGTACTGCCTGACCTTGAAGCGCTGCGGCTG
>DASSSO010000068.1:0-5456 GCA_035776735.1 Gaiellaceae bacterium
GTCGAGGAGCGTCCCGTTCGTCTGGATCGTGTAGAGGGCTCGCTGCCCCGGCCCCAGATAGCTCTCGGCAATTTCGACCGAGCGGCGGAAGAAGTCGAGGCCCATGATGGTCGGCTCGCCCCCCTGCCAGGCGATCTGCACTTCGGAGACGCGCGCGTGGGACTCGATCAGCTGCCGAATGTAGGTCTCGAGCAGCTCGTCCGCCATGCGGAAGCGCGAGCCCGGGTAGAGCATCTCCTTCGAGAGGAAGAAGCAGTAGGAGCAGTCGAGGTTGCAGACGGCGCCCGTCGGCTTCGCCAGCAGATGAAAGGCGGGGGGCAACTCGACGACGGCGCGCAGATCAGTCGGCATAAGCGATAACACCGCGGATGCCCGTTGACGCGCCTGCGATCACCTCAGCGCGACCTCTGTGTGCATCACTGTGTGTCCAGATGTCGTCGGCGGCGAGGAGGAAAGCAGCGGCGCTGACGAGAGGTGACAGGACGAGTCTGACCGCGGCCGCAGCGCCGGCCCCACAGCCCCTCGCTTCGGCGGCTCGCCGTAGGTCGCCATCGTCATCGAACGACGCTACTGCCGCAAGCACGCGACGCGGCTGCGTGCCACGACCATCACCCGGGTGAATCACGAGCAACAGGGAGCACCTCGAAGCTACTTCCCGTCCGCTCGTCACGCGTTTCACCCGGGTGAGCTCGTCTCCGCCATCTTGTTCTGCCGTCGAGCCGTGGGGAGGATGACTTCGTCTACGGAAAGGGCGCAGCAAATGACTGTTCTTGCCGCAAACGGCTTCTGGCTCTGGACATTTCTCGCGGTCGTCGTCTGGGTTGCTATCGCCTTCTGGCCCGCTCGTGTCGCCAGTCGGAAAGGCCACAGCTTCTTCCTCTACTTCCTCTTCAGCCTGATCTTCTTCCCCCTCGCGTTGCTCGTCGCATATCTCGTTCGCGACAAGAACGCGGGCGTTCCTGCGTATTGACCCGAAGGAACGACGAGCTGATGCTTGACCGCAAGGCGCGCCTGAACGTCGCCACCTTCGTCCCCGCCTACACGCTCGGCAGCGCGTCGCCGATCGTGGCGTTCAAGTTCGACGGCGGCGGGCGCAACACCGGAGGTCACGAGCGGAGGGGGCGCGGCGGTACCTCGAGACCCGCAACGCAAGGTGGACGCCGGTTCAGGTAGCCGGAACTCGATGAGAAGCAGCTGCAAACAGGAGGGCCAGCGCCAGTCGTGCGCCAGCCGGCCGCGCACGTCGCGCGGGAGTCCGGAGCCGCACGGGTTGGCGATTTGCAGGGCTTTTTCCGAAGCCCTCTGACGGACTCGAACCGTCGACCCCTCCTTACCATTCGGGGGCGTTCTCATTTGCCACCTATTGCCACCGGTTGCAACCGCTGGGCTCCACAAACGTTCCATCCGTCGTTGCCCGAAGTGACTACATCCTTCGGCCGCGCACGATGACATGCCCCACCCAATCAGGTGCCACCCGGCGAGTAGCGCACCGAGCGAAACCGCCGCGACCGCAAGGGCGGCGGCGTACTGCAGCCTCACCGCGCTCGACCACCAGCGTCCAACCCAGCCCCACACGACCAGAGCCGCCGTGGAGGCGCCCAGGACAACGACGGCCAGCGGCAGGTGCAGGGCGAGCCGCTCAGCAGCGACTCTTCTTCCGGGAGTGGAGCGCTATGCCGGCACGATGTTGTGGTTGATTCGGAACAGGTTAAGCGGGTCGTAGCTCTTCTTGACCGAGAGCAGGCGGTCGTACCGCTCAGCGCCGTACGCAGCCCTCATTGCCTTAGGCGTGGTGGCTTCCTCCGCGGACAGGAAATTGACCATCATGCGACCGGCGGACCAGGGCTCCAGCACCTCGATCAGCTTGGCCAGGTAGCCGCGCATGAGCTCTTCCTCATCCGGACCGCCGACACCGAAGGCGAACATCACGAACGGAAGACCGCGAGTGGACACCGCGTTGGGCACGGCGGGTTCGCGGTCCATCGCGCCGCCCAGCTGGCGGATCTCGACGCTGATCAGCGGGCACTCGGAACCAGGGCCGGTGAGCGCGACGAACTCGTCGACGGCCTCCTCGGGGAGGTCAGCGAACATCATCGTCCGGTCCCAGTAGGGAATCGGCTCCGGCGGATCCATGTGCACGGTGCCGATGGACGTGTACGGCATCTCCGCCACGGTGTCCAGCACGGCCGGCGCGAGCGCGCGCATCGGCGCGAACAGCTGCTCGCCCTCGGCGGCCGAGCCCAGGTGCGTGAACCGCATGTGCAGCACCGAAGCCCCCTGCAGCGGCGGCGGCAGCTCGGGTAGCGGAGGAAGCCGCTGCACCGCGACCGAGGTGGTGGCCTCCTCCGGGAGAGTCTCCACCCAGGCGCGCCAGGCGGGCATCACCTCGGGAACGTGCTCGATCGCGAACCACACACCGCCGCCAAAGATCCTGGTCTGCGGGAACAGCTCGCACACCATCGCGGTCACGACCCCGAAGTTGCCCATGCCGCCGCGCAGCGCCCAGAAGAGCTCCGGCTCGCTGTCGGCCGTCACGTCGCGCAGCACGCCGTCCGCCGTCACGACATCGAGCGAAACGATGTGGTCGGCGGCGTAGCCCTTCGACCGGCTCCACGCCACGCTCTGGCCGCCGCCGAGGCTGTAGCCAATTGACCCCACCGTGGGGGAGGAGCCGTTCATCGGCGCCAGGCCGAACTCGGATGCCTCGCTGATCACCTGCCCCCAGCGGACACCGGGCTCGATCCGCGCCGTCCGGCGGTCCGCGTCGATCGTCACCCCGTTCATGCGCTGGGTGCTGATCGAGGCTGCACCGTGCGCGGCATGGACAACGTGGTGCCCGGTGTGGTTCACCGCGAGCGGCAGCCCGCGCCGCGCCGCGAACCGGACCGCAGCCTGCACATCCGCTTCGCTCGTGACACCGACGATCAGCGCGGGCTCGAGAGCGAGATTGAGGTTGTAGACGGCGCACTCGGCGGCGTATCCGTCATCCCCCGGCACGAAAACCGGCCCAGCGACTTGGGCCGCGAGCTCGGCGGCCTCCTCGGCGATGGAAGTCATGTCGCTCCTTCGGTGGATGGAGGCGCAGTGATCGTTCTGCTGCCCCATATTCGCACGGGGCTCAGGAGGCGCTCAAAGCGGGATGGATGGCGTGCCGTCGCCGTCGCGTCGGTGTCCAGCAGAGACATGATCCCTTCTTCGTTGATCTCGAGCCCCAACCTCTGTGTGACAGACCGGCGTGCTACGAGGGGTGGACGCACTGCGCGACACCCTCTCTGAAGGGAGGGTCTCGCGTTCTCGCCCATTGAGACAACGGGTGAGGCTTGGGGGGATGGTCACCAACACGAGCGTGTGGGACGCGATCGAGCATGCCCGGGCGATGAACGAGCTGCGGCCGATGCTCGTCCGGCGCCCGATCCTCGAGGGTGCCGGGGTCGTGTTCGAGCCCGTGACGAACCACGAGGTGCTGTGGTCGCTCGATCCGTGAGATCCCGGCGTTGCTCCCGGCGCTCTGCCAGTTCGGCGTCGGGCTCAGGTGGCCGCGCCGGCGAGCGACATGATCTGCTGGTTGCCGCTCGCCCAGGTGGCGGTCATCGTGAGCGCGCTGATCCGCCACCTCTCACCGTCGCGGACGAGCTCGAAGCGGTAGCTGCCGCCGAGCGTCCAGATCGGATCCCCGTGGGCGTTCGGGAGCAGATGGGTCGCCTGAAAGGCGGCCGTGCAGGAAGCCGTGTCCCCAGACACGGTCACGAGGTGGTTGGTGACCAGGTGTTGCGTCGCCTGGAGCTTCCCGAGCAGGCCGGCCCAGGACTCGATGAGCTGCTCCCGCGAGAGGGTTGCGGGCTCGCCGCCCTGCAGGCTCGTGTAGTCGAGCAGCACCTCCTCCGCGAAGACGTCGCGGAGCGCATCCCACTCGCGCTGGTCTGCGTGCCAGGCCACGCGCGTGCAGGTCTCGATCACGGCGAGACGGTCAACGGCAGATTCAGTCATCTCCTTTCCTCCCTTCCGGTCCGCGCGACGTCGCGGGCGACGAGGCGGCGGAGGAGCTCGAGCAACAGCCGCCGCTCGGCGGCGGAGAGGGGCTCGAGGTAGTGGCGCTCACAGCCCGCGAGCAGCTCGGCCGCCTCCCGCTCCACCTTCACGCCGCTCGGGGTGAGCTCGAGCGCGTATGCCCGCCGGTCGCTGGGATTCTTGCCGCGGCGGACGTGTCCCTTGCGCTCGAGCTCGTCGACGAAGCCGACCATGGTCGAGCGGTCGACGGCGAAGATGTCGGCGAGCGTCTGCTGGGAGACGGGCCCGAGCTCGGAGAGCGCTGCCAGGACGCCGTAGTGGCGGCCGTCGATCCCGAGCGGTTCCAGCGTCTCGGCGCCGAGTCGCGTCATCCCCGCGCTCGCGCGGACGAGCGTGAAGCCGAGCCGCCGCGCCAGGGCCACCGGAAGCAGCGACGTCTCCCTGCTGGCCTTCGCCTCGCCGCTCATTCTCAATAGTGTAGGCTCGTCAACAGTTGCTGTTTCTACCTACTTCTCGGGGCATGCGAGTCGAGAGTAACCGCGTCCCCAGTCGGAACCTCTCCGACAGACGGCACGGAGCGTGATGACCTACTTCGACCTGCACATCGCCGACTTCCGTACCGAGGACGGGTCGGGCGATCTCTTCGAGCGCATCGTGGCCGCGGCGCAGGCAGCCGAGGAGGCGGGCTTCGACGCGGTCTCCGTTATGGACCACCTGCACCAGATCCCTCCGTACATGGCCCGCACGGACCCGATGCCGGAGGCGTACGTCCTTCTGGGGGCGCTCGCTGCCCGCACGACCCGGATCCGTCTCGGAACCTTGGTGACGGCGGTCACCTACCGAAACCCTGCGCTCCTCGCGAAGATGGTGACGACGCTCGATCTCGTCTCGGGCGGGCGCGCCTTCCTTGGGATCGGCGCCTCCTGGAACGAGGACGAGTACCGCGCCTACGGCTTCGGGGACGGGCTCCTCCCGATCCGGGAGCGCCTCGACCGCCTCGAGGAGGCGCTCCAGGTGTGCAAGGCGATGTTCTCGGGCATCGAGGCGCACTTCGAGGGCAGGCACTACCGGCTCGCCGGAGCGCTGAACCTTCCGCGGCCCGTGCAGCCGGGCGGGCCGCCGATCCTCGTCGGCGGAACGGGCGAGCGCCGGCTCCTGCGGCTCGTCGCCCGCTACGCGGACATCGCCAACCTCTTCGGCGACCCGGCGACCGTGCGCCACAAGCTGTCCGTGCTCGAGCGGCACTGCGAGGAGATCGGCCGCGACTCGGCCGAGATCCTGAAGACGCGCACCGGGATGCTGATCGTCGCCGCCACCGCCGCCGAGGCGGAGCGCCGCGCAGAGAAGGCGCGGCAGTCGACCGGCCTCGACGACGGGACGTTTCGCCAGCGCTGCATTGTCGGCGACCCGGACGGGGTGGCCGAGCAGGCGCAGGCGCTCCTCGACGC
>DASSSO010000086.1:0-7251 GCA_035776735.1 Gaiellaceae bacterium
GCTCGAGCTGGCGGCGGACTGGACGTTCGTCCGCTTCCACCACGGCACGCGCGGACGCAACGGGAACTACTCGGAGACGGAGATCCGGGAGTGGGCCGAGCGGATCTCCGGCTGGCGCGACGCCGGGATCGACGTCTACGCGTACTACAACAACGACTGGGAGGGCTATGCGGTCAGAAACGGGCTGAGGCTCCGCGAGCTCCTCGGCGTCTAGTCTGTCAAGCGATGCAGCCGACACCCGACCAGATCACACAAGCGCTCGGAAAGGTCATCGACCCCGAGCTGAAGAAGCCGGTCACCGAGCTCGGGATGGTGCGCGAGGTCGACGTGCGCGGCAGCCACATCGAGGTCACGATCGCGCTCACCGTCCCCGGCTGCCCGCTCCGGCACAGCTTCGAGGAGCAGGTGCAGCGCGAGCTGCTGCCGCTGCCCGGCGTCGAGACCGTGTCGCTCGAGTTCGACGTCATGAGCCCCGAGGAGAAGGCCGCCCTGACGGCGCGCCTCAGGGGTGGAGTGAACGAGCGCACGCAGGGCATCTCGCTCGACCGCGCGACCCGGGTGATCGCGGTCGCCAGCGGCAAGGGCGGCGTCGGCAAGTCGACGCTGACCGCGAACCTCGCCGCCGCCTTCGACCGGCTGGGCCAGCGGGTCGGGGTCCTCGACGCCGACGTCTACGGGCACTCGATCCCGCACATGCTCGGCGTCCACCAGCGGCCGGTCGTGGTGGACAAGATGATCGTCCCGCCCGTCCGAGGCGAGCTGAAGCTGATGTCGATCGGCTTCTTCCTCGAGGAGAACGAGCCGGTGATGTGGCGCGGGCCCATGCTGCATCGCGCGCTGGAACAGTTTCTCTCCGACGTCCACTGGGGCGAGCTCGACACGCTGCTCGTGGACATGCCTCCGGGCACGGGCGACGTCTCCATCTCGCTCGGGCAGCTGCTCCCGCGGGCCGAGGTCGTCGTCGTGACGACGCCGCAGCCGGCGGCCCAGCAGGTCGCGGTCCGCGCCGCTCAGATGGCGCGGACGACGAACATGCGGCTCCTCGGCGCCGTCGAGAACATGTCCGCCCTGGTCGGAAGCGGCGAGGAGCTCTTCGGCTCCGGCGGTGGCGAGGCGCTCGCCGCAGAGCTCGAGGTGCCACTGCTGGGGAAGGTGCCGCTCGACCCGCGGCTCCGCGAGAGCGCGGACCGCGGCGAGCCGCTCGTGTGGGCCGACCCCGAGGCGGAGTCCTCGGTCGAGATCATGCGGGTCGCGGAGGCGATCGCCTCCACGCGCCGCGAGGAGGGGCTCGGAATCGTCAAGCCCCTCCCCGTCGTCGGCGCGTCGGGCTAGCGGCGACCCTTTTTCCGCTTGTCCTAGTCCTTGCCGCGCTTGCCGTGGTGGCCGTGATGCTTCGAGCAGCCGCCGGCCTGGATCACCGCCGGGGTGCGCGAGTCGGATCCCGTCCCGCCGAGCTGTCCGGTGAGGACGGTGCCGGCCGCGTTGAACGTGGCCTTGAAGTTCGCCATCAGCTTGCCGCTGCCGTCCTGCTCCTCCGCGCCGCCGCTCACGCGGTCGCGGACATGCCCGACGATGTAGCCGTGCAGGACGCCGCGGTCCGTGTTCGTGGCGAAGTAGCGGGCGACGGCCGTCGTGCGGCCCTCGGCCTTCAGATGAACGGTGCCGGTCGACGAGCCCATGCCCGTCGTCTGGTTGATCAGGCCCTTCGAGCGGATGACGATGTCGCCCGTCAGGCGAGGATCGCCCGTCGAGGTGCCCTTGTACTTCGCGTGGAACTGCCGGTACTCACCGTCGACGCCGGTGCAGGCCTTCTCCCGCACGGACGACTGCGTGACCGTGAAGGTCGCAAGCGCCGCGTCGGTGTGCGTCCGGCTCTGCTTCTTGTGCGCGACGGCGACGCCGGCCGTTGCGAGCGCCGTGATCACCGCCAGCACGATCCAGGTCCTCATCCTGGGCATGCGTTCCCCCCGTTTCGCTCGATGGGTAGCGACTGTGATGCCGAAGCTTTCCCGACCTCGTTCGCCGGTGCCGTAAGGACTTCGTAAAGATGCTGCAAATGACGACGGACGAGGTGCGTGCACGACTGGCCGGACTGGGGTTCGACGACGCCAAGGCCGTCGTGCTCGCCGACCACTTCCTCGACGCGGAGCGGCGGGGCAAGCACGGGCACGGGCTCTCGCGGGTGGAGTGGCTCGCGACGCAGCCGCTCGACCCGGCGGCCGAGCCGGAGCGGCATCTGGCCGAGGAGGGGTACGAGCGCTGGGACGGCAACGGCGCCGTCGGCTATCTGACGCTGGCGGCGGTCTGCGAGGCCCAGATCGCGGCGCCGCCGGCGAACGCCCGTGTGGTCGTGGCGTCGCACTGCTTCCCGACCGGGATGCTCGGGTACTGGACGCGCGGCCTCTCGGACGCGGGGCTTGTCGCCGCGCTCACCGCGACCTCCCCGCCGCGGCTCGGGCACCCCGAGGGCGGCCCGCCCCTCGCCGGCACCAACCCGATCTCGATCGCGATCCCGAGCTCCGACGGAGCGCCGGTCGTCACCGACGTCTCGATGGGACAGGTCACGTACGGCGACGTGATCGCGGGGCGGGCCTCGCCGGAGGAGCTCGTCCCGTTCGGGGGGGCTCAGGCGCACAAGGCGTTCGCGCTTGCGCTCGGCCTCCAGCTCCTCGTCGATGCGCTGGCGGGCGAGGGCTACGGGGCGGTGCTCCTCGTCGCCAGGCCGGAGGCCGATCCGGTCCCGGCGCTTCGCCGGCTCGCCGGGGGCGTCCGTCTGCCCGGCGATACCAAGGCTTAACCCAGGCTTTCCCCTCTCCTTGACCCGGCTTGCCCGGCTCTTGGCGGGTCGTCCGCGACCCTGGGGCCATGTCCAAAGGAGGCGCAATGAACAAGCTGATCATCGGCCTGGCGGCGCTCGTCCTGCTCGCCGCCGGAGGCGCGCTTGCAGGCGGGGCGATCTCGGACGACTCGGCCGGCGGCGTGAGCACGAACGCAGGCACGACCACGGACGGCACGACCACCAACGAGACCACGGTGGGCACGACGACGGCCGGCACGACGACGGGCGAGGACCTCAGCGGCCCGTGCGACGAGGCCGAGCACGCGAACGACCCGCGCTGCGCGGGCGGCGCTGCCGGCGTCACGACGACCGGCCGCGACGACGACGGCGACCGCGAGGATCACTCGGGTCGCGGTCGCGGCGAGGACGACGACCACGACGACGACCGCTCCGGCCCGAACCGCGGGTCCGACGACGACCACGACGACGACCGCGGCGGCGACGACGACCACGACAACTCCGGTGCCGGCTCGGACGACTCGGACGACTAGCCGACGAGAAAGGAGCACCAGAGCATGAAGAAGACCGCCGGCATTCTCCTCGCCTCGACGATCGCGACGGTGGCGCTCGCCGTCCCCACGCTCGGGGCCGGCGCGCAGCAGACCGTCCGCGTGAACGAGCTCGACGGCCGGATCGCACTCTCGGCCCGGCCGAAGAGCGGCGCGGTGAAGTTCGTCGTCCGCAACCGCGGAGACGACGCGCACGACTTCTGGGTCCGCGGCGGCGGGAAGCGGTGGAAGACGCGGGTACTGATTCCCGGCAAGGCGGCCACGCTGACCGTCCGCCTGAAGAAGGGTGTCCGGTACTCGTTCTGGTGCGGGGTCAGCGACCACGCCGAGGACGGCATGCGCGGCAGCTTCGTCGCGCGCTAGTCCCGGCACTGAAAACGTCGAGGCGGCCTCGGCTCTCCCCGGGCCGCCTCGGCACATTGGGTATACGACTGACATGCAGATCGGAAGGAAGCGCCGGATCCTGCTCGTCGAGGACGAGGAGTCGATCACGGCGCCGCTCTCGGAGGCCCTCGCGCGCGAGGGCTTCGACACGTCCGTGGCGGGCTCGGCGGCGGCGGCGCTCGAGCTGGCGAAGGAGATGCGCCCCGACCTCGTCCTGCTGGACGTGATGCTTCCGGATGGGTCCGGCTTCGACGTCGCGCGCGAGCTCCGGCGCGGCTCGCGCGTCCCGATCATCATGCTCACCGCCCGCGGGGAGGAGGCCGACCGCGTCGCCGGCCTCGAGCTCGGCGCCGACGACTACGTCGTGAAGCCGTTCAGCGCCCGCGAGCTGGTGGCCCGCGTGCGCGCCGTCCTCCGCCGGGTGGCGGAAGCGGGCGAGCAGCGGCACGAGGGGGCGATCGAGGTCGGCGAGGTCCGCCTCGACGCCGACCGCCGGGCGACGACCTTCCGCGGGGACGAGCTGGAGCTGAGCCGGAAGGAGTTCGACCTCCTGCGCCTGCTGATGGAGAACGCCGGCTCGGTCGTCACGCGCGAGCGGCTGATCGACGAGGTCTGGGACACGAACTGGTTCGGCTCGACGAAGACCCTCGACGTCCACGTGAGCGGGCTCCGGAAGAAGCTGGGTGACCACTCGGCCGACCCGCGCTACATCCACACGGTGCGCGGCGTCGGGTTCCGCTTCGCGGGCCCGGACGAGGTTCCGTGAGCCTGCGCACGCGGCTCCTTGCCGCCTTCGCGTACGTGCTCGTGCTCGTGATCGTGGCGCTCGAGGTGCCCCTGATCCTCAACGTCGCGCGGCGGGTCGACGCCGAGGTGAAGGCGCAGGCCGCGGCCGACGCGCAGCTGGTCGCGGCAAGCGCGGCGGCGGAGCTCGAACGCCGCGACACGCGGGATCTGCGCCGGATCGCCGGCGAGGCCTCGGAGGAGTCCGGCGGCCGCGTGATTGTCGTCGACCGGAACGGCCGCGTCGTCGCCGACTCGGCCGGGCTCGCCGGCAACTACCGCGATCGCCCCGAGATCCAGGCCGCGCTCGAGGGAAGGATCGCGCAGGGCCGGCGGTTCAGCGACACGCTCGGCGAGTCGCTCCTGTACACGGCGGTGCCGGTCGTCGTCCAGGGGGATGTCGGCGGCGCCGTCCGGGTCACGCAGAGCGTCGACGCCATCGACCGGAGGGTTCGCCGGGACGTCCTCGGCCTGATCGGGATCGGCGTGATCGCGCTCATCCTCGGGCTCGCCTTCGCATGGTTCCTCGCCGGGACCCTGGCGCGGCCGCTGCAGCGTCTTGCGGCGACCGCGCGGCGCGTCGAGGCCGGCGACCTCGGCGCGCGCGCCGACCCGGAGGGGTCGACGGAGAACCGTGAGGTCGCGCACGCGTTCAACGACATGACGGAGCGGCTCGAGCAGGTGCTCGTCGCGCAGCGCGAGTTCGTCGCGAACGCGTCGCACCAGCTCCGGACGCCGCTGACCGGGCTCCGGCTGCGGCTGGAGGCCGCGTCGCTGAAGGCCGGCCCCGAGCTCGCCGCCGAGCTGGAGGCCGCCGAGCGCGAGGTCGAGCGGCTCGCGCGCCTGCTCACCGCGCTGCTCACCCTGGCGCGGGAGGGCGACCGCCCGCCCGTCCGCGAGGCCGTGTCGGTCGTCGAGTCGCTGGAGCGCGCCCGGGAGCGCTGGGAGGATCGGGCGGCGCAGGGCGGCCACCGGCTCGAGCTGGGCTGCCGGGATCCGGGGCTCGCGGCGGCGTCCGAGGAGGACCTCGCGATCGTCCTCGACAACCTGGTCGAGAACGCCCTGGTCTACTCGCCGGACGGCGGAACGGTGGCGCTCGAGTGCGCACGGGACGGAGCCGAGGTCGTCGTCGCCGTCTCGGACGAGGGCCCGGGGCTGAAGCCGGGCGAGGAGGAGCAGGTCTTCGAGCGGTTCGCCCGGGGAGCGAGCGGGCAGGGCACCGCCGGGACCGGCCTCGGGCTCGCCATCGTCGCGACCCTGGCCCGCCGGTGGGGAGGCAGCGCGCGAATCACGAATCGGCCCGAGGGCGGCGCCCGGGCCGAGATCAGGCTGCCTGCGGCGACGGGGTCTTTGCGAAGCCCGAACGGCCGCTTGGACGAAGCTTTACCCGGCCGCGTCTAGCCTGGAGGCATGCGAATCGCCGTCGTTGCCGTTCTGGGCCTCGTCTTCGCGACGGGTCTCGGGTTCGCCGCCCACCTCATCGCGCGGGACACCGTCGCCCTCCCGGTCGCAAGCCTCGACGCGCGCGAGAACCTCGCGCCGGCCGCGACCACGACCGAGCGGACGACGACGGCCCGGCGCAAGAAGCGGCGGGCGGCGACGACGACCACTCGGACGACGACGGCGCGAGCGACGACGACGCCGACCACCACGGACGACGACGAAAGCGGCAGGGGCCGCGGTCGGGGACGCGGCCGCGGAGGGGACGGCGACTCGAGCGGCTCCGGCTCCGGCTCCGATTCCGGATCCGGCAGCTCGGGCTCGGGCGGCGAAGACTCCGACGACTAGGAGGGGCGGGCGCAAAACCGGCTGTGCCTGGCAACGAGCGCTTTCCCGCCAAACCCTCCTAGCCGACGATCGCCTCGAACTCGGGCTCGTCCCGGATCGGGTCGAGGTCCGTGTCCGTCTTGGCGAGGTCGCGGAAGCGCTCCCCCTGCTCGGCCGACCGGCGCAGATGACCGAGCGCCTCGGCCTTGCGGCCGAGCATGCTCTCGGCGCAGGCGAGGTTGTACAGGACGACGGGGTCGTCCGGATGCTCGGCCAGCGCGGCCTCGAGCTCCTCGGCGGCCTTGCCGTACTCGCCCGAGGCGAAGAAACCGAATGCGGGCGCGGACCGCTCCCAGGCCGAAGGCGTGAAGGCCTCCCCGCGCTTCGCCCCGACCGCCAGGATGCGGGTTCCGGGCTCGTCTGCCACGGCGCGCCGCTGAACGGACGGGTCCCGCACGAACACGATCGTCCCGGGCGGGCCGTCGATCGTCTCGCCGTCGACGGTGAACGTCGCCTTGCCCTCGAGGACGACATAGAGCTCCTCGTGGCCGGTCTGCTCCTCGTTGTGCTCGCCGATCACGTCTCGGCCCGCCTCGACGGCCGTCCAGCCGTTGACGCCGAAGCTCTGGATGTCGAAATGCCGACGGATTCCCGACCAGCGCGCTGCGCCCGGGAGCTGGGCGAGCTCGATCTCCTCGATGCTCGCGATCGCGTAGCCGTCGGTCATGCACTCGCCTCGACGAGCTCGCGGAACTCCTGCCGCTCCCGCACGGCGTCGAAGTCCTCGTCCGTCTTGGCGTAGTCGCGGAACCGCTCTTCGAGCTCGATCGCCCTCCGAAGGTGGCCGAGCGCCTCGTCCTGCTCGCCGAGCAGCGTCTCGGCGCAGGCGAGGTTGTAGAGGACGATGCCGGCGTCGGGATGCTCGCCCACGACCGAGCGCAGGATCTCGACGGCCTTCGCGTGGTCGCC
>DASSSO010000104.1:0-20312 GCA_035776735.1 Gaiellaceae bacterium
ACGAGCTAGAGCGCTCGTATGCGGAGGCGCAGGAGCGCATGTCCGACCCTGCCGTCTACAACGACCACCGCGAGGCGGCGGAAGCGGGGCGGAGGCTCAAGGAGCTCGAGGGCCCCTACAAGCTCGCGCGGCAGTGGCGCGGGATGCAGGAGGACCTGCAGGCCACCCGGGAGGATCCCGAGCTGGCGTCGCTGGCGCCCGACCCCGCCGAGATCGCGCGGCTCGAGGAGGAGCTCAAGCTCGCGCTGGTCGAGGCGGACCCCGCCGACCGGAAGGACGTCATCGTCGAGATCCGCCAGGGGGTCGGGGGCGACGAGGCCGGCCTTTGGGCGGCCGACGTGTTCCGAATGCTGACGCGGTACGCCGAGCGCCGCGGGTTCTCGCCCGAGCAGCTCTCCTCGAGCCCGAACGAGGGCGGCGGCTTCAAGGAGGTGACGTTCGCCGTGAAGGGCGACGGCGCCTACTCGATCTTCAAGTGGGAGGGCGGCACGCACCGCGTCCAGCGCGTACCGACGACGGAGTCGCAGGGGCGGATCCACACGTCCACCGCGACGGTCGCGGTGATGCCAGAGGCCGAGGAGGTCGAGGTCGAGATCGATCCCAACGACCTGAAGATCGACGTCTACCGCTCCACCGGGCCGGGCGGGCAGAGCGTCAACACCACCGACTCAGCAGTTCGGATCACGCACCTGCCGACGAACCTCGTCGTGGCGATGCAGGACGAGAAGTCCCAGATCCAGAACCGCGCCAAGGCGCTGCGCGTCCTGCGCGCGCGGCTCTACGAGCACGAGCGGGCGAAGCAGCGGGCCGAGCTCGCGAGCGCGCGGCGCTCGCAGATCGGAAGCGGCGAGCGCGCGGAGAAGATCCGCACCTACAACTTTCCCGAGAACCGCGTCACCGACCACCGGGTCAAGGTCACGCTTCACCGGCTGGACGCGGTGCTCGACGGCGAGCTGGACGAGTTCACCAACGCGCTGAGCGCCGAGGAGCGCCGCCGCGCGCTCGAAGCCGCCGCGGTTTGACGGTCCGCGGTGCGCTCACCGAGGGCGCCACGGCGCTCGAGCGGGCAGGCTGCCCTTCTCCCGGCGTCGACGCCGAATGGCTTCTCGCGCACGTGCTCGGCGTCTCCCGGACCGAGCTGCACGCGCTCCCGCCGGAGCTGGCGGAGCGCGATGTCGACCGCTTCCGTGCGCTCGTGGCGCGGCGCGCGTCCCGCGAGCCGCTGGCCTACATCCTCGGCGAGTGGGGTTTCCGCCGCCTGACGCTCGCCGTCGATCCCCGTGTCCTCATCCCGCGGCCCGAGACGGAGACGGTCGTCGAGCGCTGCCTTGCCCTCCTGGCCGGTGTCGACGTGCCGCTCGTGCTGGATGTCGGCGTCGGGTCCGGCGCGATCGCGCTGGCCATCGCGGACGAGCGGCCCGACGCGCAGGTGGTCGCGACGGACGTGTCCCCGGGTGCGCTGGCGGTGGCGGAGGAAAACCGCCGCCGTGCGTCGGTCGACGGGCGTGTGCGGTTCGTCCGGGGAGACCTGTCGGCCGGGGAGACCGGGCCGTTCGACCTCGTCGTTTCGAACCCGCCCTACGTGGCGCCGGACGAGCTCGCCAGCCTGGAGCCGGAGCTGCTCTTCGAGCCGCGCGCGGCTCTCGTCGGCGTTGGGGGCCACGAGGCGGTCGCCTGCGCCGCGCTGGAGACACTCGCCCCCGGCGGGGCGCTCGTGCTCGAGGTCGGCGACGGGCAGGCGCCGTCGGTTGAGCGGCTCCTCGAGGAGCTCGGCTTCGCCGAGGTCGCGATCTCCGCGGATCTCGCCGGCAGAGAGCGGGTCGTGGAGGGCCGGCGCCCGTGAGCGAGCAGGCGATCGAGGCGATCCGGGCCGGCCGGCCGGTCGTCCTGCCGACCGACACCGTGTACGGGCTGTGCGCCGACGCGTACCACGAGGCGCCCGTCCGGCGGCTCTACCGGCTGAAGGGGCGAGGCGAGCTCCAGCCGACCGCGCTCCTCGCGGCCGACGTCGACGTCCTGCTCGATGCGGTCCCGGAGCTCCGCGGGCGTGCGGGGACGATCGCGAGGGCGCTGCTGCCGGGGCCCTACACGCTCGTCCTGCCGAACCCCGGCCGCCGGTTCCGGTGGCTCTCCGGCGGGCGGCCGGACACGATCGGCGTCCGGGTGCCGGAGCTGCCCGGGGAGGCGCAGGCGATCCTCGACGAGGTCGGTGCGGTCGCGGCCACCAGCGCGAACTATCCCGGCGAGCCCGACCCGCGGCGCCTGGACGAGGTTCCCGAGGCGCTGTGCGACGGCTGTGCCGCCGTGGTCGACGGCGGCGAGCTGCCGGGCACGCCCTCGACGGTGCTCGACCTCACCGGATCCGAGCCGGTGGTCGTCCGAGAGGGTGCCGTCCCGTCCGCCGAGGCGCTCAGCCGGCTCCACGAGCTCGTCGGCTAGGAGCCCGAGGTGCGGGGTACGATCCCCGCGATGGCGATCGCGCACGAGACGTTCGAGCAGCTCCGGACCGCCGGCCTTTCCGACGTCGACCCCCAGATCGCCGAGCTGCTCGGCAAGGAGCTCGAACGGCAGCGCGGCCAGATCGAGCTGATCGCCTCCGAGAACTTCACCTGGCCGGCGATCCTCGAGGCCGTCGGGTCGACGCCTACCAACAAGTACGCGGAGGGCTACCCGGGCCGGCGGTACTACGGCGGCTGCGAGGTCGTCGACGAGATCGAGCAGCTCGCGATCGACCGCGCGAAGTCGCTCTTCGGCGCCGACCACGCCAACGTCCAGCCGCACGCGGGCGCCCAGACGAACATGGCCGTCTACATGGCTGCGCTCAAACCGGGCGACACGATCCTCTCGCTCGAGCTCTCGCACGGCGGCCACCTGACGCACGGCCTCAAGGTGAACTTCTCGGGCCGGCTGTACACGATCGCCCACTACGGCGTCTCGCGGGAGACGAACGTCGTGGACCACGACGAGGTGCTCCACCTCGCCAAGGAGCACCGGCCGCAGCTGATCGTCTGCGGCGGGTCGGCCTACCCGCGCGCCGTCGAGACCGACCGGTTCCGGCAGATCGCGGACGAGGTCGGCGCGCTGCTGCTCTGCGACATGGCCCACTTCGCGGGGCTCGTCGCAGCCGGGCTGCACCCGAACCCGGTCGAGCACTGCGACTTCGTGACCTCGACGACGCACAAGACGCTGGCAGGGCCGCGCGCCGGCTTCATCCTCTGCCGCGAGGAGCACGCGCAGGCCGTCGACCGCGCCGTCTTCCCGGGCATGCAGGGCGGCCCGCTCGAGCACTCGATCGCCGCGAAGGCGACCTGCTTCCGGATCGCCGCCACGGAGGCCTTCAAGGACTACCAGCGCCAGGTGCGCGCGAATGCCGACACGCTCTCGCACACCCTGATCGAGGGCGGCCTCGACGTCCTGACCGGCGGCACGGACACGCACCTCCTCCAGCTCGACCTCCGTTCGACGGACTGGACGGGCAAGGACGCGGAGGAGCGGCTCGCCGAGGTGAAGCTGACCGTGAACCGGAACACGGTTCCCTTCGACGAGCGGCCGCCGACGGTGGCCTCGGGCGTCCGGATCGGAACGCCGGCGGTGACGATGCGGGGGTTCGTGGAAGACGACTTCCGCGAGATCGGCCGGATCATCGTCGAGGCGCTCGGCGAGGGCGCCGACCTGGACGCGCTCGCCGCGCGGAGCACCGCGCTCTGCGACAAGCATCCGCTCTATCCGGGGTTCGGCGGCTACACCACCTACGCCGCGTGAGCGCCGTCGCCACAGAGCGCCTGATCGTCGTCGACCACCCGCTCGTCCAGCACAAGCTCTCCTATCTGCGGGAGAAGGACACGCCGACCGTCCACTTCCGCAAGATCGCGAACGAGGTCACGCTGCTCCTCACCTACGAGGCGACGAAGGACTTCCCGACCGAGGACGTCGAGATCGAGACGCCGCTCGAGCGGACGACCGTGCAGCGGATCTCGGGCAAGAAGGTCGCGGTCTGCCCGGTGCTCAGAGCCGGGATGGGGATGCTGGACGGCGTGCTCTCGCTCGTCTCGGGCGCGCGGGTCGGGTTCATCGGTCTCTACCGAGACGAGGAGACGCTCGAGCCGGTCGAGTACTACGTCAAGCTCCCGAACGACCTCGCGGAGCGCGACGCGATCGTCCTCGACCCGATGCTCGCGACCGGCAACTCCAGCGCCGCCGCGATCGCGCGGGTGAAGGAGGCCGGTGCCAGGTCGGTGACGCTCGTCTGCCTCGTCTCGGCGCCCGAGGGGGTCGCCCGCGTCCACGAGGAGCACCCGGACGTCACGATCGTGACGGCCGCGGTGGACCGCGGCCTGAACGAGCGCGGCTTCATCGTCCCGGGGCTCGGGGACGCCGGAGACCGCCTCTACGGCACGAAGTAGGGCGAGTGCCCCATCCAGCGATACATGCCGGTTTCTGGCCCGCGATCACGCGGCGCCTGAGCTCCCCCTCCGCCTCACCAAGGCTGTCTAGCCTTGGCTCGTCGGAGTGCGAGCTCTGGCTTGGTGGTCGCGACCCAGAATTCCGGCGGCATCACTGGACGGGGCACTAGTGGACACCCTCCGCGACAACCCGGAGGTCCTCTGGGGCTTCCTGCTCGCCCTCGGCGTCGTCCTGCTCCTCACGCCCGGCGTCGGGCGGTTCGCGCGCTTCCTCGGTGTCGTGGACGAGCCGGGAGAGACGCGACGGGTCCACACCCATCCGGTGCCGCGGCTGGGTGGGATCGCGCTCCTGCTCGGCATCTTCGTCCCGGCCCTCGCGTTCCTCGAGCTCGACGGTCCCTACCGCGGGATCCTGCTCGGCGCCGCGATCGCGACCACGGTCGGCGCCGTGGACGACTTCCGCGGCCTGCCGTGGTGGGCGAAGCTCGGCGGGCAGGTCTCGGCTGCCGCGGTCGCCGTCGGCTTCGGCGTCACCGTCGACCGCTTCACGTTCCCGGGTCTCGGCAGCCAGGAGTTGCCCGAGTGGGCCGCCGGCGCCGCGACGATCGTCTGGGTGGTGGCGATCATGAACATGGTCAACTTCCTGGACGGAATGGACGGCCTCGCGGCCGGCATCTGCGCGATCGCCGGCTCGACGTTCGCGATCATCGGCCTCTCGCTGGGCGTTCCCGAGGCGGCGCTGCTGTCGGCGATCGTCGCCGGCGCCTGCTTCGGCTTCCTCCACCACAACTTCTACCCGGCCCGGATCTTCATGGGCGACTCGGGCGCGCTCCTGCTCGGGTTCCTGCTCGCGACGCTCGCGATCGAGGGCCTCGTGAAGACGGCCGCGTTGGCGACGCTCGTCCTGCCGCTCCTCGTGCTGGCGATCCCGATCGTGGACACCTCGTTCGTGGTCGCGAAGCGGCTCAAGTACCGCCAGCCGCTCTATGCGGCCGACCGGACGCACCTCCACCACCGGTTCATGAACATCGGCTTCTCCCAGAAGCGGGCGGTGGCCTACATGTACGCCTGGTGCGGGATCCTCGCCGCCGCGGCGCTCGCGACCCGCTTTCTGCCCCCGCGGCCGCGGGGCGAGTGGGACCTCTCGAACACGCTGATCGCGGGCGGCATGACCGTCCTGGCCCTGGCGGCATCCGTGTACATCGCCTACCTCCTCGAGATCGTCAAGCTCGCGAACCCCCGGATCCGCCGGCGCGAGGAGCAGGCGCGAGAGCACGCGCGCCGCTCGGCCTGAGGTAGCTACAAGCTTCGGCAGTTTTCGCTGAACCATGCGGGTTTCCGCTGTTACAAGCTCTGGTATGCTCGCGGCGGAAATGGAGCCGGCCCCCCGCCAGTCCTTCGACCCCGCAGGCGCGGGAGCCGTGTTGGTGGGAACCACCGCCGGCACGATCGGAGTCGGCGCGCTGGTCGGCTGGGCCGCCGGCTCGTGGACGCTCGGCGCCCTCGTCGGAGCCGTTCTCGGCATCCCCGCCGGCATCTTCGCCGTCTACCGCCGCTACCGGGACGCGCTCTCGTGAGGGACGTCTGGGCGACACCGCGCCCGGTCCCGAGCCGGCTCGTGCCCGTGGCCGCCGGCGCCGCGGTGATCGCGCTCGCCCTTCCCGTCTTCGCCGCCGCCGGCTGGCCGCTCCGCGGCTGGGCCCTCGGCGCCATCCTCTGGGTCGGCGCGCAGGCGCTCGGCCTGCTCCTGTCGCGGCTGAGCCTCGGCGCCGATAATCTCGCCGCCTCAGGCGTGAGGGGAGTCGGGATGATGTTCCGTCCGGTGGCCGTGATGGTGGTCGTGATCGCCGTCGCGGCCTCGAACGCAGAGGTCGGCGTGGCCGCCGGCATGCTCTACGCGGTCGCGTACTCGCTCGAGCTCGGCCTCTCGCTGCTCACCTACTTCGGGAGCCCGGCGCAGCGATGAGACGCGTGCTTGCTTTCGCGACGACGCTCCTACTCGCCTTCCCGGCCTCCGCGCTCGCCTCGACGGTCGAGAACGGCGAGGAGGAGAAGTTCGACCCGTCCGAAGAGTGGCTCCTCCACGACTGGGTGCCGATCCACATTGGGCCGCTCGACCTCTCGATCAACAAGGCCGTCGCCTACCTGATCCTCGCGTCCGTCTTGACGATCGTGATCGGCTGGCTGCTCATGCGTTGGCGCCTTGGCACGGACCCCGACCGCCGCCAGACGGTGGGCGAGTGGATCTACGAGATCACACAGACACAGATCGCCGAACAGGGGCTGCCGACGAAGGCGATCGCCCGCTGGTACCCGTATGTCGCGTCGCTTGCGCTCTTCATCTGGGTCGTGAACGTGGTCGGCTTCATCCCGCTGCCGCTCTCGGACGAGACGGTCAACGTCTTCGGTGTCGACCTGCCGACGCTCGGCATCTACGCGGCCACCTCAACGCTGTCCGTCACCCTCACCCTGGCCCTGATGACGTTCGTCTTCACGCACGTCGAGGGGATCCGGGCGAACGGCGCGGTCGGCTACTTCAAGAGCTGGATCCCGGATGTCCCGAAGGCGATGTACCCGCTGATCGTCCCGCTCGAGGTGCTCGGACAGTTCATGCGGCTGATCTCACTGTCCGTCCGGCTCTACGCGAACATGCTCGCCGGGCACATGCTGATCCTGGTCTTCATCAGCCTGATCTTCTTGATGAGCGGCTGGGTTTTTAGCCTGACGCCGTTAATCGTCGCCTTCGTTACCGCCTTCTACATCTTCGAGCTGCTGATCGTGGTCAGCATCCAGGCGTACATCTTCGCCGCCCTGTCAGCCATCTACATCGGCTCGGCGATCGAGCCGGAGCACTAAAGGAGGAGGAATGAACCTCGCTGCAATCGTGGTTGCGGCCGCAGAGGACGGCGTCGACGCCGGGAAGGCGATCGCCCTCGCCCTCGGCATCGGCCTCGGCTCGCTCGGCGCCGGCATCGGCATCGGGAACATCTTCGGCTCGATGATCCAGGCCGTCGCCCGCCAGCCGGAGCTCCGCGGTGAGCTCACGGGCATCCAGTGGCTCGGCTTCGCGCTCACCGAGGCGGTCGTCTTCTACGGCCTGATCGGCGGGCTGCTCGCGTTCGTCCTCGTCTGATGCACACAGTCGTCGCCGCCAACCCCCTGATCGAGGTCGTCCCCGGCCTCATGATCTGGACGCTGCTCTGCTTCGGGCTGACCTTCTTCGTCCTGCGGAGGTACATCTTCGGGCCGGTCCAGAAGGCGATCGACGCCCGCCGCGAGCGGATCCGCCAGGCGATCGAGGAAGCCGACAACGCCCGCGCGGAGGCGCGGAAGCTGCTCGAGGAGCACCGCGCGATGCTCGCCGAGGCGCGCGGCGACGCCGAGGGGATCCTCGCCGAGGCCCGCCGGGTCGCGGACTCGCAGCGCGACCGGATGAAGGAGGAGCTGGAGGCCGAGCGCCAGCGCCGGCTCGAGGACACGACCAAGCAGATCGAGGCCGAGACCCGCCGTGCGCTCGAGCAGATCCGCGCCGAGGTCGCGGAGCTGACCGTGATCGCGACGAGCAAGGTGACCGGCAAGATCCTCACCGAGGACGACCACCGCCGCCTCATCGAGGACGCAATCGGCGAGCTCGACTTCTCCGTCCTGGAGGAAGTGCGCTAAGTGCCCGTCGCCGAGCGGATCTACGCGAACGCGCTGTTCGAGGCCGCGAAGGAGCAGGGCAGGATCGACGTGGCCCGGCGGGAGCTCGGGGAGTTCCTCGCCGCCCTCGAGCAGGTGCCAGAGCTGCGCGCGCTGCTCGAGAGCCCGGAGATCGACACCCACGAGCGGGTCCGGGCGCTCCGCTCGATCCTCACGGAGGTCGACGAGCTCGTCCGGAACTTCCTCCTGCTCGTCGCCGAGAAGGGGCGGGCGCACGAGCTCCCGGCGATCGCCCGCGAGTTCGAGGCGCTCGTCGCGCGCGAGGAGGGGATCCTGGACGTGGAGCTCACGACCGCGGTCGAGCTCTCGGACGAGGAGGCGCGCCGGATCCTCGAGCGCATCGAGGGCGTCTCGGAGCGGAAGCTGCGCGCGACACGCAAGGTCGACCCCAATCTCATCGGAGGATTCGTGCTGCAGGCCGGATCGCATCGCGTGGACGCGAGCGTCCGGGCCCGCCTGCAGCGCCTACGCCGTCAGCTGACAGGAACCGGAAGGAGCTAGGACTTGAGACTGCGCCCGGAAGAGATCACCTCGATCCTCAAGGAGCGGATCGAGCAATACGACGTCGAGACCGACCTCGCCGAGGTGGGCGGAGTCCTCCAGGTCGGGGACGGCATCGCCCGGATCCACGGTCTCGAGAACGCCGTCGCCATGGAGATGCTCGAGCTCGAGCACGGCGTCACAGGCATCGCGTTCAACCTCGAAGAGGACAACGTCGGCGCCGCGCTCTTCGGTGAATGGGCGCTGATCAAGGAGGGCGAGCCCGTCAAGCGGACGGGACAGGTCGCGAGCATCCCGGTGGGCGACCAGCTCATCGGCCGCATCGTCGACCCGCTCGGAAACCCCCTGGACGGAGGACCTCCGCTCGAGACGGCCGAGACGCGACCGCTCGAGTTCAAGGCGCCGGGCGTCGTCGACCGCCAGCCGGTCAAGGAGCCGCTGATGACGGGGATCAAGGCGATCGACGCGATGACGAACGTCGGACGCGGCCAGCGCGAGCTGATCATCGGCGACCGCTCGACCGGCAAGACGGCGATCCTGATCGACACGATCCTCAACCAGCGCGACACCGACGTCATCTGCATCTACGTCGCGATCGGGCAGAAGGCGTCGACGGTCGCCCAGGTCTACGAGCGGCTTCGGGACGCCGGCGCGATGGACTACACGATCATCGTCACTGCGGCGGCCCACGAGGCGGCGCCGATCAAGTGGATGGCCCCGTTCGCCGGCTGCGCCATGGGCGAGCACATCATGTTCAACGGCGGCCACGCCCTGTGCATGTACGACGACCTCTCCAAGCACGCGGATGCCTACCGGCAGCTCTCGCTGCTGCTCCGCCGGCCGCCCGGCCGCGAGGCGTTCCCGGGCGACGTCTTCTACCTCCACTCCAGGCTCCTGGAGCGCGCCTGCAAGCTCTCCGACGAGCTGGGTGGAGGCTCGCTGACGGCGCTGCCCCTGATCGAGACCCAGGCGGGTGACATCGCCGCCTACATCCCGACCAACGTGATCTCGATCACGGACGGGCAGATCTTCCTCGAGTCCGACCTGTTCTTCTCGGGCGTTCGCCCGGCGGTGAACGTCGGCGTCTCGGTGTCGCGCGTGGGTGCGAGCGCCCAGACGAAGGCGATGAAGAAGGTCGCCGGCCGGCTCAGGCTCGAGCTCTCCCAGTACCGCGAGCTCGAGGCCTTCGCCCAGTTCGGCTCGGAGCTCGATCCCGCGACGCAGCGCACGCTCGCCCGCGGCGAGCGGATGGTCGCGACGCTCAACCAGCCGCAGTACGCGCCGTGGCCGATGGAGGAGCAGGTCGTGGCAATCTGGGCCGGCGTCAACGGCTACCTCGACGAAGTCCCGACGCCGCAGGTGCCGCGGTTCCAGGACGAGCTGCGCGAGTACCTGCGCGCCGACGGAGTGATCTCCAAGGAGATCCGCGAGACCGGCGACCTCTCGAATGAGCTCGAGGAGCGCCTCGGCCGCGAGGTGGAGAAGTTCAAGCAGAACTTCGCGGTCCAGGAAGAGGCGGTCGTCTAGTGCCGCAGCAGTACCCGAAGGGGCACTAGGGATCCGTGGAGACCGTCCAGGACATCAGGCGCCGGATCCGCTCGGTCCGGAACACGCGAAAGATCACCAAGGCGATGGAGCTCGTCGCCGGCGCGCGCCTGCGGCGGGCGCAGGCCCGGATCGAGGCGATGCGGCCGTACGCGGACCGGATGCTGGAGCTGATGGTCGGCACCGCCCGGGCCAGCACGTCCGTCCGGGGCCTGCCGCTGCTCCAGCGGCGTGAGGTGCGGACGGCGGCGGTCGTCGCGCTCACCGGCGACCGAGGCCTGGCCGGCGCGTTCAACGCGCAGATCCTGCGCCACGTCTTCGCCGTCGAGCGTCGACTGCGGCGGGACGGCGTGGAGCTCAAGTGGCTCGTGTCCGGCCGCAAGGGCGCCTCGACGCTGCGCTTCCGCCGCTACGACCTCGAGCAGTCCTGGATCGGGTTCAGCGACCGGCCGGCCTACTCGGACGCGAAGGCGATCGCGCACTACCTCGGCGAGCTCTACACGGAGGAAGAGGTCGACAGCGTGATCGTCGTCTACAACCACTTCCAGTCGCCGCTCGTCCAGCGCGTCGTGGAGCAGGAGATCCTCCCGATCCCCGAGAGCGTCCTGGAGGCGGGCGACGAGGCGCCTCCCGCGCTCGTCGGCGACTTCATCTACGAGCCGGAGCCGGAGCTGATCCTCGAGCGCCTGCTCCCGGTCTACGTCGAGACCGAGCTCTACAGGGCGCTGCTCGAGTCCGCCGCCTCCGAGCAAGGCGCGCGGATGACGGCGATGCGGAACGCCTCCAAGAACGCGGCCGAGCTGATCGACAGCCTGACGCTCGCGATGAACCGCGCCCGCCAGGCCGAGATCACGCAGGAGATCCTCGAGGTCGTCGCCGGCGCGGATGCATTGACGGCCTAGCGGCCGTCGCGGAGCGATACGAGGCGGCGAACTAACCGACGGGACGGGTGATCGTCAATACTTCTCGAACCGGCGGGCCTCCGCCGAGTAAGCTCACGCGAATGGCGCAACGAGAAGAAGGTAGGGAAATCCTTTCCGCCGGTGCGGGCCTCGCTGCCGAGGTCGCACTCGAGGGTGGCCCGGGGCTCGGCGAAGTCCAGGCCGTTCGCGCACGCGGCTACTGGGAGCAAGTCTGGATCCGCTTCAGGAAGGACAAGGTCGCGATCGCGAGCGGCTTCGTGATCATCCTGCTGATCCTCGCCGCCACCGTCGGCGGCCCGCTCGCCGAACGGTGGCTCGGTCACGGGCCGAACGACATCTACCCGACGCCCGGCGTGGGCGTCGACATAAACCTCGTCCCGGTCGGGCCGCTGACGCACGCGAAGAACTTCAACCCCGAGACCGGGGTGGAGGAGGACGTGTTCTTCCCGCTCGGCACCGCCGACACCCTGGGTCGCGACGAGATGCTGCGCCTGCTGTACGGCGCGCGTGTGTCGCTCCAGGTGGCGATCGGGGCGACGTTCCTCTCGATGTTCATCGGCGTGCTCCTGGGAGCGACCGCGGGCTTCTTCCGAGGCTGGATCGACTCGCTCATCTCGCGGTTGACGGAGATCGTCATGGCGTTCCCGCTGTTGCTGTTCGTGATCGCGCTCGCCGCGACCGTCGGCGACCGGTTGCAGGACGTCACCTTCGGCGGGGCCTTACCACCCGGCGTGCTGATGCTCGTCCTCGTGGGCGGCGTCTTCGGCTGGTTCTACCCGGCGCGAATCATCCGCGCCCAGGTGCTCTCCCTCCGCGAGAAGGAGTTCATCGAGGCCGCGCAGATGGTCGGCTCGAGCGACTGGCGCATCATCCGGTCGCACCTGCTGCCGCACCTCGTGGCGCCGATCATCGTCTACTCGACCCTGATCGTCGCGCAGTTCGTACTCTTCGAGGCCGGGCTCTCGTTCCTGGGCGTCGGCATCAAGCTGCCGACGGCGAGCTGGGGATCGCTGCTCTCGACCGCCCCCGAGTTCTACCTCCAGCAGCCGTGGCTGATGGTCTGGCCCGGCGCCGCGGTGCTGGTCACGACGCTTGCGTTCAATCTGCTCGGCGACGGCCTGCGGGATGCGTTCGATCCCCGCGGATCCGCGCACTGATGCGGGTCGAACCGATCTCTTAATCACCCGCTAACTAACTCTGATCGCCTTCGTCTGATGAGGCGGGACGCGTACGCGTCCTGGGTCGACGCAACCGCCTGTGTCGGCTCGAAACGCGGAAAGGAGTCTCATGCACAGACGACTCATGCTCTCGGTTGCGATGCTCTTGGTCGGTGCCGGGCTGCTCGCGGCGTCCGCTGTTGCGGGCCCGCAGGCAAGCGCGTCCCCCCAGGCATCCGACACGGGGCAGGCAAGAGTCGGCGGCACGTTCAAGCACAGCCTCAGCGTCGACATCGACTACGTCGATCCGTCGCTCTGGTACTACGTGCCGTCGTGGACGATCGCTTACTCGACGTGCTCGATGCTCCTGAACTACCCGCACGCGCCGGCCCCCCGTGGGTCGCGGCTCGTGCCCGAGGTGGCTCAGGGCTTCCCGCGTATTTCGGGTAACGGTCTGGTCTACACGTTCACGCTGAAGAGGACGTACCGCCTCAGCAACGGGCAGCCGCTCAACGCGCGCAACTTCGCGTGGGCGATCAACCGTGCGCTGCAGAAGAACATGGCCTCTCCGGCACAGCCGTTCATCGAGGACATCGCCGGCGCCAAGGCCGTCATCGACGGCAACGCGTCGCGCGCGTCCGGCGTCACCACTCCGAACGCGTACACGCTTCGGATCCGGATGGCGAAGCGGGCTCCTGACCTGCTTGCTCGTCTCGCGATGCCGTTCTTCTGCGGCATCCCGGCGAACTTGCCGGTCAACGCCGACGGCGTCTCGGCCCCGGTTGTCGGGTCGGGCCCGTACTTCATCCAGGAGTGGACGAAGAACCGGCGCATCGTCCTGGCTCGGAACCGCTTCTATCGCGGGCCGGTCCGCGGCAATGTGAACAGCTTCGTGATCGACATCGGGCTCCCGCTCGAGACGATCAAGCTGAACATCGACCGTGGCGCGACGGACACGGGTGACATCCCGCCCGCAGCGCACGCGGAGCTGGGTCGGCGGTACGGCGTCAAGAAGGCGTCGCCGGGTCGCTACTTCGCGAACCCCGCACCGACGATCCTCTACCTGGCGATGAACCACGAGCGGCGGCTCTTCGGGGCCCCGAGCGGCGGTCGGCACAGCACGGCCGGCAACGTTCGGCTCAAGAAGGCCGTGAACTTCGCAATCGACCGCCAGGCGATGCTGCTGCAGCGTGGCGCCTACGCAGGCGTCACGAACGATCAGTACATGCCGCCGAGCATGCGCGGCTTCCGGAACGTGCCCATCTACCCGCGGCGGCCGAACCTGAACCAGGCACGCAGCCTGGCCTCGGGCCAGACCCGCGGCGGCGATGGCGTGTTCTACTGCTCGAACAGGGCTCCGGTGCCGGCGACGTGTCAGATCGTCCAGGCGAACTTGCGGAACATCGGCTTGAACATGGACATCAAGCTGTTCCCGCGGGCAACCCAGTTCGAGCTCACCGGACGGCGTGGTGAGCCGTTCGACCTGACGCACGAGGGTTGGCACATGGACTACTTCGATCCGTACGACTTCATCTTCCTGGTCGACGGAACGACGATCCGGCCTGCCAACAACGTGAACTTCTCGTACTTCAACTCGGCTGCCTTCAACCGCAAGATCACGCGGGCGAAGACGCTGGTCGGAGTCCCGAGGTATCGGGCGTTCAGTGCCCTCGATCACGACCTCGTTCGCAACGGTGCGCCGCTCGCGACGTACTCGAGCCCGAACGATCGTCACTACGTGTCCTCGCGCGTCGGGTGCTACCACTACCACCCGGTGTTCACGTGGGACTACAGCGCACTCTGCCTCAACAGGTAGAGCGCTTCTGACGAAAAGGGCGCCGGCCACGGCCGGCGCCCTTTTCTGTTCAACGCGGCGGAATCGGACGACCAGCGGTAAGCTTCAGACCCCTCCCCTCGGACTCAACGGGCGGCGCGAATGTACAGGTATCTGATCAGGCGACTCTTGTGGGCTGGCGTGCTCTTCATCGCCGTCACGATCGTCTCGTACATCATCTTCTTCCTTGTCCCCGCGGAGCCGGCACGGCTGATCGCCGGGCCCCAGGCGCCGCCCGACCAGGTGGCTCGCGTGCGCAAGCAGATGGGCCTGGACGACCCCGTGGTCGTGCAGTACGGACGGTTCCTCGGCGGCATGATGCCGGTCAGCTTCGAAGGCGGCTTCCATCTCAAGTCCCCCTCGCTCGGCCGCTCATACGCGACGCGCCAGCCGGTCACCGAGATCATCAAGGACGCTGCGCCCGTCACCGCCTCGCTCGTCTTCGGCGGCGCGCTCCTCTGGATGCTGATCGCGGTCCCGGTCGGAATCCTCTCGGCGCTGCGCCCGCGATCCCTCTTAGACCGATCCGCGATGGTGTTCGTCCTGATCGGGATCTCAGCGCACCCGGTGTGGATCGGCCTGATCCTCATCTACTTCGTCGGCTACAAGGCGGGGCTGACCCCGTTAGGCGGGTACTGCGACATGATCAACCCGTCCACCGACTGCGGCGGGCCGGTCGAGTGGGCGCATTCGCTCATCCTCCCCTGGATCACCTTCGCGATCCTCTTCGCCGCTCTCTACGTCCGGATGATCCGCGCGAACGTCCTAGAAGCCATGAACGAGGATTACGTGCGGACCGCGCGCGCCAAGGGCGCGCCAGAGTGGCTCGTGATGCGGTCACACGTCCTGCGGAACGCGATGCTGCCGGTCGTGACCATGCTGGGCATGGACATCGCCATCGCGCTGGGAGGCGCCATCTTCACCGAGACCGTCTTCGGCCTGCCGGGGCTCGGGCGAAGCGCCTTGCAGGCCCTCGAGGGCTTCGACCTGCCGGCGGTGATGGGGATCGTCGTGTTCGCGACGGTCTGCGTCATCGTCTTCAACCTGTTCATCGACCTCCTCTACGCAATGATCGATCCGCGAATTAGGCTCTCCTAGCCCAGTTAGCCCATGCGCCAGGAGACTCGCTAAATGGCCCTGCTCGAGGTCAACGACCTGAGGACGCACTTCCGGACCGACGACGGCATCGTCAAGGCCGTCGACGGCGTCTCGTTCCAGGTCGAGAAGGGCAAGACGCTCGGCATCGTCGGCGAGTCGGGCTGCGGCAAGAGCGTCACCTGCCTGACGATCATGGGCCTCAACAACCGCCGGAACACGATCACGAGCGGCCAGGCGCTCTTCAACGGCGAGGACCTGATCACAATGAAGCCGGGCCGCCTCCGGGCGATCCGCGGCAACGACATCGCCATGATCTTCCAGGACCCGATGACGTCCCTGAACCCGGTCCACACGATCGGGCGCCAGCTCGTCGAGTCGATCCAGCTGCACCGCGACGTGACGAGGAAGCAGGCGCGCGCGCGTGCGCTCGAGCTCCTGAAGGCGGTCGGCATTCCACGCGCGGAGCGCCGGATCGGCGACTACCCGCACCAGTTCTCGGGCGGCATGCGACAGCGGGTCATGATCGCGATGGCGCTCATCAACGATCCCGACCTGCTGATCGCCGACGAGCCGACCACGGCGCTCGACGTGACGACGCAGGCCCAGATCCTGGAGCTGATGAACCGGCTCCAGCGCGAGTTCGGCAGCGCGATCATCGTCATCACGCACGACCTCGGCGTCGTCGCGGAGACGGCCGACGACGTCGTCGTCATGTACGCGGCGCGCATCGTGGAGAGGGCACCTGTCGACAGCCTCTTCAACCGGCCGCACATGCCGTACACGTGGGGCCTGCTCGGCTCGCTCCCCCGGCTCGACACCGACACCGAGCGCCTGACGCAGATCCCCGGCCAGCCGCCGTCGCTGCTCAACCCGCCGCGCGGCTGTCGGTTCAATCCGCGCTGCCCGTACGTGATGAACGTCTGCCGGGAGCAGGAGCCCGAGCTGCGCCCGATCAGCAACGACTCGGCGCACCTCCAGGCCTGCCATCTGGACGAGCAGACGAAGGATCGCGAGGCGGCGAAGCTCCTCGTCGGGACCATGGCGGAGGCCTCCTAGGTGTCGACGAACAACGCCAGTCCGACGATCGAGTCGGCGACGACAGGGAACGAGCTCCTCGTCGTCGAGGATCTGAAGAAGCACTTCCCGGTCACCCGGGGCATCGTCTTCCAGAAGCAGGTCGCGTCGGTCAAGGCGGTCGACGGCGTCACCTTCAGCGTGAGGTCGGGCGAGACCCTGGGCGTCGTCGGCGAGTCGGGCTGCGGGAAGTCGACGATGGCCCGCTGCATCATGCGCCTGCTCGACCCCACGGGAGGGAAAGTCGTCTTCGACGGGCGCGACATCACGAGGCTTTCCCGCTCGGAGATGCGGCCGATCCGCCGCGAGCTGATGATGATCTTCCAGGACCCGTACGCGTCGCTGAACGCACGGAAGCGGGTCGGCTTCATCGTCGCCGAGGCCCTGGAAATCCACAAGATGGGAACGGCCGCGGAGATCAAGCGGCGCGTCCAGGAGCTCCTGGAGGTGGTCGGCCTGAACCCCGAGCACTACAACCGCTTCCCGCACGAGTTCTCGGGGGGGCAGCGGCAGCGGATCGGCGTCGCGCGCGCGCTCGCCGTGAATCCGAAGCTGATCGTGTGCGACGAGCCGGTGTCGGCCCTCGACGTGTCGGTCCAGGCGCAGATCCTCAACCTGCTGAAGGACCTCCAGCGCGACTTCGGCCTGACCTACGTCTTCATCGCGCACGACCTGAACGTGGTCCGCCACATCTCCGACCGCGTGCTCGTCATGTACCTGGGGAAGGTCGCGGAGACCGCGGATCGCAACACGCTCTACACCGCACCGAAGCACCCGTACACCGGTGCGCTCCTCTCCGCCGTGCCGATCCCGAACCCCGAGCGCGGCCGGGCGCGGAGGCCGATCGTGCTCCAGGGCGACGTTCCGAGCCCGCTCAACCCGCCGACGGCGTGCAACTTCCACCCGCGCTGCCCCCGCTTCCAGGAGGGCCACTGCGACGTCGAGCCCCCGCCGCTGTACCCGTTCGGCAACGGCCACGTCGCCGCGTGTCACTACCCGCTCGAGAGCTGGCCGCTGACCGAGGACGAGATGCGGCGGCCGAGCTCGCGTCCGGCCTCGGCTCCGTCGGAGCCGTCGGCCGAGCCCACGCCGACGACCTGAGATGTGGATCGCGGCGCTACGCCGCCTCACGGGGCTCTTCCTACTCGCCTCGGCGCTGACGCTGGTCGGCGCGACGATCTTCGGGGTCGCGCTCGGCGCCGACGCGGCGCGCTCGAT
This sequence comes from Gaiellaceae bacterium, assembly GCA_035776735.1. Classification (GTDB taxonomy): domain Bacteria; phylum Actinomycetota; class Thermoleophilia; order Gaiellales; family Gaiellaceae; genus JACDAN01. The sequence goes on from DASSSO010000104.1 coordinate 17,456, forward strand.
CTCCGTCGGCTTCTACCTCATGGGTTCGTTCCTCCTCGTCGCCGGCTTCTTTGTCGGGAATCGCGGCCCCGTCCGCTTCAAGCGCGACAGCGCTGCGCCGCTGATCATGGGCTCGCGGTTCGTGCGCTGGGCCTCGCCCTCGGAGCGCGAGGAGAACATCAACCTCTCGGCCATCTTCGTCGTCCTCGGCTTCGTGCTCATCCTCGTCGGCGCGGCTGCCGACAATCGGTACGACCTCGTGTGAGGGTGGCGGCCCGCCGACCGCCTAACTATGTTGTGGATGCTCCGTCAGAATGGAAGTGCGCCTGGTGAAGCCGATGACGAAACAGTGTGAACGCGCGCGTGAGTGCGCGTCGCTCCGCCTGGACGGCGAGCTCTCAGAGTTCGAACAGGCGCTCCTCGTTGCACACCTCGCGCGCTGCGAGCCGTGCCGGTCATTCGCGCACGAGCTCGAGTCGCTGACGACCCACGTGCGGTCGACGCCGCTTGCGCGGCTCGAACAGCCGGTCTCGCTGCCGGCCCGCCGCCGCCTCGCCATGCGCCGCCCGGTCGAGATCGCGGCCGCCGCCGCGCTGATGCTCACCACGCTCGGGGTCGCCGGCGCGCTCAGGACGGTCGAGACCAACAACCCGACGCTCAGCTTCGGCGCGCCCGGCGTCTCCAACACGGTGGAGAGCCGCGAGTTCAGCGACATCCGCCGCGAGATGCTGCGCCGGCCCGTCCGCCAGATCTCCCCCGGCGGTCTGAACCTGCCGGCTAACTAGCGCCCTCGCCGGCTGAGGGCTCCCGCCGGGCACAGCCCGGCTCCGCCCTCCGCCTGACGCCGCCCGAGGACGCTAGGAGTCGTGTGCCAGCCGGTACGGTTTGAGCCGTGTATGCGTCGCCGATCACGTCCTACGTCTGAGCGCTCGACCATGCCGCCAGGTTGGCGGACGCGTCAGAGCGGCACCGGCTCCTGGTCTCGCCCGAGGAGCGCTCCGATAAACTGCCGGACGGCAGGCGCCGCGGACTGTGGCGCCGCTCATTTCCACTACGACTGAGGATGCGGGAGGCTCGTGGCTAGCAATTCGGACCAGAAGAATGTCGGCAAGATCGTGGAGATCAAGGGCGTCGTCATCGACGCCGTCTTCCCCTACGAGCTGCCGCAGATCTACTCGGCCCTTCGGATCTCCGTCGACGGCCGCGACCTGATCGCGGAGGTGCAGCAGCATCTCGGCGACGACCGGGTCCGCGCCGTCGCCATGGACTCGACCGACGGGCTGGCCAGGGGCCTCGACGTCGAGAACACCGGCAACCCGATCAGCGTCCCGGTCGGAGACGCCACCCTCGGCCGCCTCTGGAACGTGATCGGCGACCCGATCGACAAGGGCGAAGAGCTGCCGGCCGACGCGGAGCGCTGGCCCATCCACCGTGACCCGCCGAGCTTCCGCGAGCTCTCGCCGACGATCGAGATCTTCGAGACCGGCATCAAGGTCATCGACCTGATCGCGCCCTACGTGAAGGGCGGCAAGGTCGGCCTCTTCGGCGGCGCCGGCGTCGGCAAGACCGTCCTGATCCAGGAGCTGATCCACAACGTCGCCCGGGAGCACGGCGGCGTCTCCGTCTTCTCGGGCGTCGGCGAGCGCACGCGCGAGGGCAACGACCTCTGGCTCGAGATGAAGGAGTCGGGCGTCCTCGACAAGGTCGCGCTCGTATACGGACAGATGAACGAGCCGCCGGGCGCGCGCCTGCGCGTGGGCCTGTCCGGCCTGACGATGGCGGAGTACTTCCGCGACCAGGGCCAGGACACGCTCCTCTTCATCGACAACATCTTCCGGTTCGTCCAGGCGGGCTCGGAGGTGTCGGCGCTCCTCGGCCGGATGCCGAGCGCGGTCGGCTACCAGCCGACGCTCGCGACAGAGATGGGCCAGCTCCAGGAGCGGATCACCTCGACCCGCACCGGCTCGGTCACCTCGGTGCAGGCGATCTACGTGCCGGCCGACGACCTCACCGACCCGGCTCCCGCCAACACCTTCGCCCATCTCGACGCCACGACGGTGCTCTCGCGGGCGATCGTGGAGCAGGGGATCTACCCCGCGGTCGACCCGCTCGACTCGTTCTCGCGCGCGCTGCAGCCGGGCATCGTCTCCGACGAGCATTACGAGACGGCGACGCGCGTCCAGGAGGTCCTCCAGCGGTACCGCGACCTCCAGGACATCATCGCCATCCTCGGCATGGACGAGCTCTCGGACGAGGACAAGCTCGTCGTCCAGCGGGCGCGGAAGATTCAGCGCTTCCTCTCCCAGCCGAACTTCGTGGCCGAGCAGTTCACCGGGACGCCCGGCAAGTACGTCAAGCTCGAGGACACGATCGAAGGCTTCCGCCAGATCCTGGACGGCAAGCACGACGACCTGCCCGAGCAGGCGTTCTACATGGTCGGCACGATCGACGAGGCCGTCCAGAAGGGCCGCGAGCTGGCCGGCGAGGAGGGCGAGCAGCCCCAGGCACAGGCAGAGGAGGAAGAGGAGCCCTCTCCGGCCGAGCCTGAGGCGGTGCCTGCGTAGTGGCGCAGGACCGCCACACCTTCGACCTCTCGCTGGTCACACCCGAGGGGGCGGCGTTCGAGGGCGAGGTCGAGATGCTGATCGTGCCCGGACAGGACGGCGAGATCGGCATCCTGGCGCGCCACGCGCCGCTCGTCGCGACGCTCAAGGCGGGCGGCACGCGCATTCACATCCGCCGCGACGAGGAGATCCGCGAGTTCGCGACCGGCCCGGGGTTCTTCAAGGTCGAGCAGGACCGCGCGCTCGCGCTCGTCGACGACGCCGTCGACGCACGGGAGATCGACCCGGAGCGGGCGCAGGAGCAGCTCGAGGAG
>DASSSO010000112.1:0-7906 GCA_035776735.1 Gaiellaceae bacterium
CCGGTGTTTCTGCCATGTCGAGGACGTCGTCCGCGCCTTGGCCGATCTCATGCAGCGTGAGGACGTCTACGGCGAGGTGTTCAACATCGGGTCGGACAGCGAGATCGAGATCCGCGAACTGGCGCAGAAGGTCGTCGACATGACTGGGTCTTCGTCGGACGTGATGTTCGTTCCGTACGACGTCGCGTATGAGGAAGGCTTCGAAGATATGCAGCGACGTGTTCCGGACACGACGAAGATCCGGCACCGCATTGGCTGGCGGCCGACGAGGTCGCTCGACGACATCCTCAGCGACGTCATCGAAGAGCACCATGCCGGCGGCGTGGCGGGGTCCTAGGCAGTCGCTGCCAGTGTTCGAGGTATTTCCGCGAGAAGGCCGTGGAGCTGCGCCCAGCGGCTCGCCTCCGTGCGGTTCGCGACGTCGAGCTTGCGGTAGATGTTCGACAGGTGGAACTTGACCGTCTGCTCGGTCACCCAGAGCATCCGTGCGAGCTGGGCGTTCGAGTGCCCCTCCGCCACCAGCCGCAGGATCTCGAGCTCGCGCCGCGTCAGGCCGGGCTCGTCGGCCGCCTCGGTCCTCGGCTCGACCGGAGCCGGCGCGATGTTCCGCCTGCCGGCCAGGTAGACCGAGGACGAGAACGCCTGCCGGACCGCAGACGCCAGATCGTCCGGATGCGCCGTCTTGAGGACGTATGCGGAGGCGCCGGCGAGGAGCGCGGCGTCGATGACCTGCGAGTCCTGGTGCATCGAGAGCACGATCGGGCGCAGGGATGGGACCGAGGCGCGGGCGCGCTCGATGAGCGCCAGTCCGCTGAGGTCGCCGTTCACGCCCTCGAGCTCGGTGATCAGAAGATCGGGCCGGTGCGCCTCGACCATTGCCAGCGCCTCCGAAGTCGACGTCGTCTTGCCGACCACGCGGATGGAGATGCGTCGAAGGACTTGCTCGACCGCGTCGAGCCACATGGGGTGGGAGTCACAGATGACCCCGACCTGCTCAGTAGAACCGCTCACCGAAAGGGCCGCCTTTCGAAGTTGTGGAAAAACCTGTCCAAAAGGTGATAACGCACTTCCAAGAGTTTGGGAAGGGTTGCTCACCTGGCAGATAGTCTAGCTTTTTCGAAGCATTGCGGAGATTTGCTCAGGGGTTCGTGGCCCGTCTCGTGGAAGCCACTGGGGAAAACCTGTGGATAGCGCGTTACGACTGACGACGCGGATCGGCTAGGCCGGGCAGGGCGGACTCTTCGCCCTACTCGACTTTCGTCCTGTGGGCTGCGGATTCGTAGCGAGTTACGCTCTTCTTCGCGCTGCGGGCTGGCCGCGGCTCGCAACGCGAGGGGCGAGCCCACAGCTGCGCTCCTGGGTAAGCGGGCCCCCCGGAGACCAAGCGGGGACGCCCGCTTACCCGCACTCTCTCTGACACCTTCCTCCTCCGAGGAACTCTTCAAGCGCGTCGAGCGTGATCGACGAACGCTTCCAATGGATCGAGACCCGATGCGCGGTGCGCCCACCGGCAAACGCGGGCGGTGCCAATACCGGAAGAAGAGCCAGTTGTGGTGGCACTAGTCCCCGTCGCATGATCGTTCGAATGGTTCCCCACTGCGGCTGGGGCCTCCGCCCCCAGTGGAGTCTCCGTCTTCCGGCTTAGGAAGCTGGATCACGCCTTTCGACGGTGCGCTCTCTCAGACGACGTGATCCAGGGACTGCTGAGCCGAGGTCGACGACACTGAGGATGGGAGACGATCGGGCGGAGAAGCCGCAGGTCGACGGTGAGGTCGTCGCCGGCGACGAGGCGGACTCGTATCGGATTACGAACGGAACCGATGCGCTCCTATGGCTCGAGCTCGCCGAGGGCGCGACGCGCAACGCGCTGCTCGAGCGGCTCGCGCAGGCGCATCTGATCGATCCGAAGCGCGCGGCCGCCGACTCGTTCTTCACGGGTCTTCGGGAGCGGGGGAGCGAGGAGCTGTGAGGCCAAACGCGGGATTCTGCCGGCTGAGCCGGCTCGAGATCGCCGCGGGCCTCGTATTCGGCCTCGTGCCCCAGACGCGCCTGCCGGTGCCGTTCGAGATGGGGACCCAGACGCCGCAGGACGCGCTTGAGCGGGCGATCCTGCCGGCACTGATGCGTCCGCCCTGCCTGATGAGCTTCTCCGGCGGGGGCGCGTCCTCGGCAATCTTGGCGGTTGCCGTCCAGTTGGCACGACGCGAAGGGCTCGAGCTGCCCGTCCCGGCAACGAACCGAGTGGACGGCGCGGCCGGTCGAGACGAGCGATCCCGGCAGGAGCGCGTAATCATCCACCTTGGACTGACGGAGTGGGTCCGGTTGGAGTTTGCGGACGAGCTGGACCTGGTGGGCCCGGTCGCAATGCGCGTGCTGCGGCGTCAGGGCTTCCTCTGGCCCTTCAATGCACACTTCTCGATGCCGCTGATCGAGTGGGCGGCCGGTGGCTCCTTGATCACCGGCCTCGGTTACCACCCGTTCGGCGAACCAGCCTCCCTGCTCTGCCGGGACCCTGATCCCTTGCCGTGGCTGTGGCCTTCTGCGCAAAGCGAGATCCGGGCGCGCTTGACCGCAGACGCCGCGTCGGAAGCCCGCGCAGAGCAGTACGGCACCGCGTGGTGGGGGAGACTGCGGCGAGTCCAAGTTGGAATCGAGTTGCTCCGGCGGTTGGGGGCGGAGCAGCGAGTGGAGGTGTGTCACCCGTTCATGGATCCGGTGTTCTCGACTGCTCTCGACCAGTTGCCGATGCACCGGCGCTCCACCCACGCGTTGTTCGGAAACCTCCTCCCCCTTGAGTTGTTTGGTCGGCCGACTACGTCGACCCACTGGGACGCCTGCTGGGGCAGCTATAGCCGCGAGCTCGCCGAGGCGTGGCAGGGAGAGGGTGTGGATCTGGGTCTCGTGGACCCCGAGGCGCTTCAGCGGCAGTGGTCACTGCCGCGCCCCCATCCACGAACGTTCCTGCTGCTCCAGTCGGTCGCACTCGCACAGGAGAGTCTCACGGCCTCCCGCGTGGTGAGCGCGGCCGGAAGCCAGCCGGACTAGAGCCCCGGCAACCCCAGGCCGCCCGCGAGCCCGCCGAGGCGCGACTGCGCCAGGTCGTTCGCCGAGCGAAGTGCCTCGTTCACGGCGCCGACGATCATGTCCGCCAGCAGCTCCGCGTCGTCGGGGTCGATCGCTTCCGGTGCGATCTCGATCTTCTCGATCTCGCCCGAGCCGTTCGCCGTGACCTTGACGGCCCCGCCGCCGGCGGACGCCTCGACCGTCTGAGTCGCGAGCTCCTCCTGGACGCGGGCCATCTCGGCCTGCATCTGCTGGACCTGCTGCATCATCTTGTTGATGTCCATACCGCCGGGGCCGCTCATTCGGGCGTCACCTCCCGGGCGTCGAACGTGTGCTTGATCTCCTCCACGAGCTCCTCCTCGCTCAGCGTGCGCTCCTGCTCCGGCTCGGTTTCCCCGTTCTCCCCGACCTCGAACGCGACCGCGAACCGCCGGCCGGTCACCTCGTAGAGCGCGTCGACGAGGAGCGTCGCGTTCTTCGGCTCCTCGGCGAGCTGGCGGTGGAAGGACGCGGCCGCGGGGAACTCGACCGTGAGCGTGTCGCCGGCGATCCCGGCCGGATGGGCCTCGCGGAGCACGGACGCGGTCGGGACCGAGCGCTCCTCGACCGCCGGGATCACCGAGCGCTGCCAGGCCGCCTGGAGCTGGTCGAGCTCGAGCGGCGGCGGCGCGGGCGCCTCGGCCGGCGCCTCGGCCGGCCGGACCGCCTCCTCGGGCGCGGCGACCGGCACCGAACCGGGGGTGCGCTGCTCGAGCTGCTCGATCCGGAAGGCGAGCGACTCGCGGTCGAGGTCCGCCCCGGGGCGGGTGACCTTGATCAGCGCGAGCTCGAGCGGGAGGCGCGGGTCGCCGCCCTGGCGCATGTCGTCCACCGCTACCGCGAGCAGGTCGCAGAGCCGGATCACCGTCGGGCCCGGCAGCTGGTTCGCCTGGGCCCGCAGCCGCTCGCGCGTCTCCTCGGTCACCGGCAGTGAGTCGGGCACCTCGCCCATGTGCTGCACGAGGAGCAGGTGGCGCAGGTGCTCCAGCAGGTCGGTCACGAGCCGGCCCAAGTCCTGGCCCTGGTCGGCGAGCTCCTCGAGGAACTGCAGCGCGCCGGCCGTGTCGCGGTCCACGACGAGGTCGGAGAGCCGGAAGAGCGCCTCCTCCTCGACGGCGCCGAGCAGCTGGAGGACCGACTGGACGGTCACCTGGTTGCCCGTCGCTGCGGCGAGCTGGTCGAGCGTCGACTCGGCATCTCTGTAGGCGCCGCGCGCTCCGCGCGCGATCAGGGCGAGCGCCGCGTCGGGCGCCTCGATCCCCTCCGCGTCGGCGATCCGGCGCAGCTTCCGGACGAGGTCGGGGAGCCGCGGCCGCGAGAAGACGAAGGTCTGGCAGCGCGAGCGGACCGTCGGGAGCATCTTCGAGACGTCCGTCGTGCAGAAGACGAAGACCAGGTGGGGCGGAGGCTCCTCGATCAGCTTCAGGAGCGCGTTGAAGGCCGCGTCCGTGAGCTGGTGCGCCTCGTCGAGGATGTAGACCTTGTAGCGGCCCTCGACGGGCTGGAGCACGACGCGCTCGCGGATCTCCCGGATGTCGTCGATCCCGCGCTGCGACGCCGCGTCCATCTCGATCACGTCGAGCGAGGTGCCGCCCGCGATCGCGACGCAGGAGTGACAGGTGCCGTCCGGGCTCGTCGTCGGCCCCTGGGCGCAGTTCAGGGCCTTCGCGAGGATGCGGGCGAGGGAGGTCTTCCCGGTCCCGCGCGGGCCCGCGAAGAGGTAGGCCTGCCGGATCTGGCCGGTGTCGATCGCGTTCCGCAGCGTCTGGACGACGGCCTCCTGGCCGACGACCTCGTCGAAGTCCTGCGGCCGATATTTCCTGTAGAGCGCAGTCACGAGCGACTGAGCCCGATTAGATCAGACAACGGCAGAGCAACGGGCTGTGCTCGTTGCGTCACCAAGGAAGACGAAGAAGGAGCTCGCATCCAGCCTCTCCGCCGCCGAGGCGAATGCCCGGCCGCGCACCTTCCGTCGTTGGCGCGTACCGAGCCGGTGCAGGGAGTGCTCGCTCGAGTCAGGCGGTTCCGCGGCACCTGGGAGGCACTCCTTAGCGCTGCTTCCTCCCGGACCTGACGCGGTTCGGAGATTCCCAGTGCGCGGGACCTGACCGTCAACGCTCGCACCCGAAGCCCGTGTCTCGGACGCGACCCCCTCGGGAGGGGATTCAGCCCCGCTAGAGCGGATTGCGGGTTCAGGGAACCGCTAGCTCCCCACCTAGCGCGGCCGGGCAACCGCCATGGTAGCCGGGAGCTCAGGCGGAGAGCGAGGATGCGCCCGGCGACTGCTGCGAGAGCAGGCCGTTCAGCTGCGCCCAGCGGCTGGCTTCCGTGCGGTTGGAGACGCCGAGCTTGCGGTAGATGTTCGAGAGGTGGAACTTCACCGTCTGCTCGGTCACCCAGAGCATGCCGGCGAGCTGCGAGTTCGAGTGCCCTTCGGCGACCAGGCGGAGGATCTCCAGCTCTCGACGGGTGAGGCCGCCTGGTCTTTCCGCGGCAGCCGAGGGTTGCGCCGCCGCCGCGCCCGTCACCTGACGGGGGCCACCGGCGAGGTAGACGGAATGGTCGAAGGCCTGGCGCACGGCGGACGCGACGTCGTCGGGATGCGCCGTCTTGACGACGTAGGCGGCGGCACCGGCAGCGAGCGCGGCGTCGATGTGAGCCGTGTCGTGGTGCGTGGAGAGCACGATCGCCCTCAACGTGGGCGCGAGCGCCTTGGCGCGGCGCATGACCTCGAACCCGTCCGGCTCGCCGGGCTGGGTGTCGAGCTCGAGTGTCAGGAGTCGCGGCTGCTCCCGTTCGATCGTCCCCAGCGCCTCGCTCGCGGACGACGTCTTGAGGACGACGGTCGCCCCGATCCGGCTCAGCACCATCTCGACCGCGTCGAGCCAGATCGGATGAGGATCCAGGACGACCGCGTCGAGGGGATCGATTGTGTTCTCCATGTCCATAGCCGCAAGTAGGACTGTGGAAAGCTATAGGTCAGGTTTCGCCATTTTTCAAGGGCTGCGAAGGCTTTTCTGGACGACGCGGCCCGCTCTTCACGGGCGACGGGCCTCCACTTCCGGCTAGGAACGGGCATTTTCAGCCTGGACTAGGCAGCCGTCCAAGTGGCGGTAAGGTCACGCCATGCCCTCTTTGCCCAGATCTGAGAGGGCCGTCCGCCTTCTCATCGCCGACGATCACAGAGTCTTCGCCGAGTCGCTGATGACCGTGCTGACGCAGGACGAGCGATTGGAGGTCGTCGGCATCGCCGAAAACGGCAAGGAGGCCGTCAGGCTGGCGGCTGAGCTCCAGCCCGACGTGATCCTGATGGACCTGAAGATGCCTGTCATGGACGGGCTCGAGGCGATCCGAAGGATCCGGGAGAGCCGGTTGCCCGTTCAGATCCTGCTGCTGACAGGAACAGACACGCCGGTCGGGGACGACGCCGCGACCGCCGCCGGCGCCACCGCGTTCCTGCGGAAGGAGCGGGGAGTCGACGAGCTTAGAGACGTCGTACTCGAAGTCGCCTCGCTGGCTGCGGTTCTCGGCGCCCCTGCGGACCGCTAGGCGGCCTGCATCGTCGGAAAGGCTGCGTACGCCTTTTGCGCTAGACCGTCGTCGGCGCGGGTGTCCAGCGAAGCTCTGCGTCGAGCGCGCGCGCGTCCAAGAGCCGCTTGAGCTGACCAAGCCGGATGTAGCGATGCCCCATGAAATCGTCGAACGTCAGTCCGGCTTCCGCATACGCTCGAGCTAATTCGTCCGCGCCGCGCTCTGCCGTCCACTCGAACCGGCAATGCGGGAACGTCGATTCGAATTTCGAGAAGTCGACTCGATAACTCCGGGGATCTGCGGAAGCACCCTCTGCGAACGTGACCTCGCAGTGCGGCAACCTGCCATGGACGATCTCGGCGAGCTCACGGATGCGGTAGTTCTGCACGTCAGAGCCGATGTTGAATGCTTCGCCGCGCACGAGCTCTTCGGGTGCATCAAGTAGGGCGAGCGCGGCTCGCGCCACGTCACGCACGTGGACGAGCGGGCGCCACGAGGAGCCGTCGCTCTGGAGCCGGATGGCTCCAGTCGTGTGCGCCCACGCGACCAGGTTGTTGAGGACGATGTCGAGACGGAGACGCGGAGAGACGCCGTAGACCGTCGCGTTGCGCATCGCCACCGGCGCGAAGTCGTTCCCGGCGAGCTCTCGGAGCGCGGACTCAGCCGTCACCTTCGACTCGGCATACGGCGTTAGGGGCCGAAGCGGAGCCGCCTCGGTGAGTGGCGCGTCTCCCTCGGCGGCGCCGTACATGCTGCAGGACGACGCGAACACGAAACGCCGGACGCCCGCCTCTTTCGCGGCGCGGGCAAGCGCGATCGTGCCGTCGCGATTGATCGCGTACGTCCAGCCTGGGTTGAAGTCACCCAGCGGGTCGTTCGAGAGAGCGGCGAGATGGACGACGGCGTCGAAGCCTTCGAGATCGGCGGGACGAACGTCGCGCACGTCGAGTTCCAGAACGGGCCCGAACTCCGGTTCATGGCCGAAGTCGCAGCCGCGGTAGTAGAAGGTGTCGAGTCCGACGACATCGTGGCCGGCTTCGCGCAGCGCGGGGGCGAGAACCGACCCGATGTAGCCGGCGTGACCGGTGACGAGGACTTTCACGCTGCGTTCCCCCGCGCCGCATACCAGTCGACCGTTGCGGCGAGACCCTGGTCGAGCGACGTGCGCGGCGCCCATCCGAGCAAGGCGCGCGTGCGGTCGACGTCGGCGACACGAACTCGCTCGTTCGGTCGGTCCGGCAAAGCCCCGAATCGAGGCTCGACCGGCGGACGC
>DASSSO010000114.1:0-34501 GCA_035776735.1 Gaiellaceae bacterium
ACATCTTCGGCGAGAACGCGCTCTTGCTCGCCGCGAGGGCAAGGCGCTCAAGTGGGGTTGTCGCGCTCACGGCGGTCGAGGTTCTACTCGTCGGACTCGCGGTCATCGCCTCGCTCTCGTAGAGCAGGCCGGTTCAGAATCCGCGTCGCGCCCACTTGGTGGTCGCTGCGGGTCACCCGGCCTGGCTCCTTCGGAAATCGTCGGCCTGGCGGCGGGCTCTTCGGCGTCTCGGATCCGGACTGCGAATCGGTCACGTTGACCAGCGTTTGGGCCACTTTCGGGCCACGTCGATCATCGAATTCCAGTCGGGGCGCCGAGATTTGAACTCGGGACCTCTAGTCCCCCAGACTGCGCGGAGCGTTGGCGGCGGGTGGCCGGACGTGGCTGGAACGGGTTAGCCAAGCGGGTTTGCGCTTGAGGAGCCGCATGCTCTCGCGGGATGCTTTCGAGGCGTTTGGGCGCAGAGTGGGCGCACGCTAGCCTCGTCGGATGATGCTCGCCGGCGTCCCAGTGTTCGCCGAAGACCTGACTGGGAGAGCGTCCTCTCGCGCTAACCCGCGTCGTATCGGTCCGGCGCACCCAGCCGCGGGTTCTATGCTCGTTCGGTGGACAGTGCCGGGCGACGTGCGATCAGTGCGGGAGCTGGTCTGCGTGGAGTGCGGCCGCGTCTCGCGAGACGACGAGCGCGGCTGGACGGCGCGGCTGACCGTCGACGACGAGGTAGTCGTCTACTGCCCCGAGTGTGAGGAGCGGGAGTTCCAGGGCTGACTTAGCGTACGGGGGCATGCCTCAGCTTCCGAACGTCAGCAACACTCAGGCTGATCGCGCCGGCGACATGTTCCGGCGCTTTTCGGCAGCGAACCCTGACGACCGACGCGCACTGTTCCGCGACGTCATCACCGCCATCTCGGTCATCCGCGACTACCGATCCTTGCATGCCTATCCCCTACGTAAGGTCACGATGGGCGTGCGGCAGATGATCCAGACGGAGCTCGGCGCAGACCCGCCGCGACCCGGGCAACGGTTTAAGCGCATGGACCGAATCCTCCCCAAGCTTCTCCGGTTCCCCAACATGCGCCTCTCTCAGATGGAGGACATTGGGGGTTGCCGCGCCGTCTTCAAGACCCACTCCGACGTTTACGCCGTCGCGGGCCGCATCCGCCATCGCTGGGGCTCCCGGATCCGATTAACCGACCACATCGCCGAACCGAAGGACGACGGGTATCGGTCGCTACACATCGTCGAGAGGCGCGACGGGCGCCTGATCGAGGTTCAGCTTCGCACCGAGCGTCAGCACGCTTGGGCCACTGCCGTGGAAGCCGCCGCATCCGTAACGGGCTTTAACCTCAAGGATGGTCAGGGGTCCTGACGATCTACGGAGGTACTTCGTGATGGCCGCCGAACGACTCGCTCAAGAGGATCAGGGACTCGACCCTGACCCGGCGATCGAAGAGGAGTTCGTTACCCTCCGCGAAGACGTCCGTCACTACTTTGAGCGCGAACAGGGCTAACAAGATGCCGATCAACCACTTCCTAATCGTCTACAACCTGCGTGATGAGGAACTCGTGCGCTTCGAGCCGTTCGGCACGGACGTCACCCTTGCGACACTGGCATATGCGCAGGCTGAGAGCGAGTACCACAACCGGGCAGACAACGGCGAGTACGAGATCGTGCTTGTTGGTGCGGACTCGCGGGAAACGCTTGAGATCACCCACTCCCGGTATTTCAAGAAAGGCGAGGCGATCCCGTTCTGACGATCAGCTAGCCTGACTCGACGCCGTTCGGTCCCAGCCGGGCACGGAAGGAGACCGAATGGCCATCACCTACAAGCTCGAGCACAAGGACGGGACACGCGTCGACCCGCCGACGTTCCGCAGCGCCCCAGGCGTCTCATGGAACGTTGGCGACGCGCTCATGCTCGGCCGGCGGACACTGCGCGTGGTCGACACCCGCTTGGACGAGAGCGTTGACGGCGACCCAGTCGCGGTACTGATTGTCGAAGTAGCCCAGCCGTAACTCGCGGCCGGGAGTTCGACGGGGGATCGGGCGTCAGTACCTGTGGTTGTAGAGGGCTGATCGGGGCTTGACTTGGCGGTCTCGTCGGCGCAGACTCATCCACGGAGATGGAGCCTCGCTGGTCAGGCTCTCAGTTGCCGAGGAGGTGGTAACGCGTGATTTCTAGTCCGCTCTCTGTTACCTCCTTCGGCATTCCTCAGTAGCGGATCCGAGGCGGTAGGGAGGCGTAGCGCCCTAGCGCGGCGCTCGTTGGTACCTACTCAGCAAAGGAGATCGAGTTGAAGCAGCTACGCACTCGGGTGCTACTGGTACTCGCGGCGGGAGCGATCGCGATCGGCGGCAGTGCTGCGCTCGCCGCCCACGCCCCCGAGATCGATCCGACGACCGTGCCGACGGGATTCTTCGTTGCGCACAACCGAGTCTCGGACGTTCCAGTGTCCGCGATTGCACGTGCATCGAAGCCGGACGGGACGGACGTCTTCGTCCAGCACCTGAGCTTGGGTGCAAATCAGGTGTTCGCGTGGCACACCCATCCCGGGCCTGTGATCGTGAACGTCCGGAGCGGGTCTCTCACCTACCAAGACGCGGCGCACACGGAGTGCCGCGACCGCGTCTACGCGGCAGGTCAGGGATTTGTCGATCCTGGCTTCGGCCACGTACATCGGGTAATCGCTGGTCCCTTCGGGGCGGAGATCTACTCGACGTTCCTCCTGCCTCCCGGATCGGCAAACCACCTGATTCCGGTATCAGGGCCGGAGGAGTGTTCGTAACACGCGTACACACCGGGACGTGACAGTCGATGGGAGCCGCTTAGCGGCTCCCATCGCTTTGGGCGACCGGGCAGCAGGTCATTAGACGGAGCTACGAGGGCGCGAGCGCAGCTCGGATGAGGGCCGGACTCTGGATCACGTGCTCGCGCTCAAGCTCGTAGCGCCAGTAGTCCCGGTTCTTAACCTTCACCCACCCGCGCTCGCCGGGCGGGTAGGGCCTGTCCACACGCTTTGCGACGACGCCCTCGACTTTGTGGTCGCAGATCGCCTGCCACAACACCTGTCCATCCTCGAACGGCTCTGCGTCCGCTCCCGACATTAGTGCCTCTGTTCGGGCCGGATTGTTAAGGCTTCGGGCTCCGTACTTCCCCGGCCCAGACGTTCAGTTCCAGTCCCGATGCGGTTTCAGGCCCCTTCGTCGAGCATTTACGGAGAAGGGGGGTGAGCATCGTGACGAAGCAACGTTTTGTCGGCGTACGCTGGCTGTACGCGACGATGCTGGTAGTCGTCGGTCTGCTCATCGCGGCTGCGGCCGGTGCGGCGACGTCGAGCGGATCGGTGGCCGCTAAGCAGAGGGTCGATACCCGGCTCGTGTTTCAGAGAAATCAGTTGTCCAACTGGAACGGCACCAGCAAGGGCGAGATCGCGGTCATGAACCTCGACGGAAGCGGCTTCAGGCGGCTCCTCGCCCACAACGGGATATCGGAGGAGAGCCCGTCCTGGTCGCCACGGAAAGACCGGATCGCGTTCATGAGGACCGGCGTGCCCAGCCAGCTTTGGGTCATGGATGCAAACGGGCACTCTCAGCGCCGGCTGCCCACACGAGGACTGAGCGTTGCAGGGGGGCCTGCCTGGTCGCCGATCGGGCGCTCGATCCTCTTTCGAGCAACGACCGAGCGGGGCTTCGCCCTCTGGACGGTCGACGTCCGCACCGGAAAGTTGAAGCGGTTGACCAGCGGTCTTTTCGCCGATACGGGCTTCACCTGGTCGCCGGACGGAACGCGGATCGCGTTTTCGAGGGGCGGAAGACTCTGGACGATGCGGCTGCGTGATCGCCGCCTCACTCGCCGATGCGAGGGTTTGGCTCCGGCCTGGTCTCCGGACGGTCGCCGAATCGCGTACTGGCGCAATGGGGCCCTCTGGCTGATGAACGCCGACGACGGCAGTCACAAGCATCGCCTGCTGTTCGGGGTCGACGGCTTCACCTGGTCGGCCGATGGCCAGTGGATCGTCTTCAACGCCGGAAACGGCGGCGGAGACCTGTTCGCCATCCACCCAAACGGCAGCGGACGGCACATGATCAGGCGCGAATCCGGCGGGCCGAACGGCTGGCACGCCAACTACCCCGACGGGTAAATCTGCCTAGGCTAGACGCGACGCCCGAGATAGCCTGAGCACCCGACGCTGATCGAGCTTCCGCTCCCGCCGACACCCCTCAGAGCACACAAGCGCATCCGGCCGCTTCCGAAATAGCCGTCCGCAGACAACACATGGCCGTTCGGGCAGCGGATTCGCTTCGCGCTTAAGCGGCTCGCCGCTTCTTTGGTACGAACCAGCGAGTTTTGCGCTGAATGTGCGGTGATGGATCGGGGGGAGAAATCTGAGTGCGGGGGTATCCGGCGGTCGCTCAGCCAAAAAGATTGGCTTAACCATGCGGTTTTGCGGGTCACCGCACGCGGGTCACGCGGCCGATGCCGGGTCGGTGGAGGATGGCGCCGGGTGGGCAATAGATCTCGGTTGCTGTGGTGTGGTCGGGGGCGAGCGTTCGCGCTGCTGCGGCGGGCTGGCGGCGCACGGTGGCGGCCGGCGTCTTCGGCTCGTACGTGCGTGTGACCTTCGCGTCTGCATACCAGGCGATGGCGCCCGGCGTCGCGACGCTGATCTCGTTTAGCCGCGCCCGGGTGTACCAGTGGGTTGGGCTGTGGTGGGGGCTGAGCGGCCTGGCGAAGTCCGGGTCTTTGTCGAAGTCGGAGAAGTCGGGCGAAACCGCGCCGGAGCGTTCGATCAGGTCGGCGGCGTGGGCCGCGTAGGGGCCGTCCAGCATGAACGTGGCGATGTGCCAGTCCCCGTGGCTTGAGAGCGCTGTGACGGTGCCGGCTCGCTTCGACGGGTCGTGTGCGATGAGGACCGCGATGTCGGATTTACCCCAGCCGGCGAACGCCTGGGGGGCGAACGCCTCGTAGACGGATTGGCCCTGGTCGCGGACGAGCTGCGCCACCCGGGTCACGTCGCGGCGGGTCGCGGCGTTGGGTGCGAACTGGCACTCGTAGAACGTCGTCACCGCCGCGCCGCCTGTCGCTGCTCCAACTCTTCCCGCGTCTGCGGCGACCCTGCCGGCGGACGCTCGAGGAAGACGATCGCGCCTCGGTCGTTGAGGTAGAACGCGGCCGCGCTTGTGTAGAGGCCGTCGACGAGTTCGCCTCGGTGCACGCTGTAGAACCGGCCGGTGGGTCGGTACTCGACCCAGTAGCGCTGGAAGTCGAGGTCGGCGCGGTCGAGCTGGGGCCAGCCGGCTCGGCGAGCGTGTTCGAGCCGGCGTTGCTCAATGAGGTCGGGCCCGCTGCTATGCGGTGGGCCGATCGTGGCGTTCATCATCGTGTTCCTCCTGTGGTTGCGGTCATGCGGCTTCCCGGTCCTCAGCGGCGTCCGGTTCCCTCACGTTCGCTGTTGATCCGCAGCTTCGCTTTAGCGCGGTCAAGGGTCCGCGACGAGATGTTGGCCGCTTTTCGCCTCCCGCTGGATCTCTTTCGCCAGGCCGCCGTCCGCTCTCGAGCTCCGCACGGAGAAACGCGGCAAGGACGTCGGGTGCGAGAACCGCGGCGAGCTGGTCACGTGGGGTCACGACTCGGCCTCCGCTAGCTTGCCGCGGTAGTAGTCAAAGGCTTCGTCGGCGTCGGCGAAACCGTCGATCGGAACCGGCCCGTGCCCGTTACTGGCTGTTTTATCCGTCACAACGTCACATGGCTCTATCCATGCGGGATCCGGGGGTTTTTCGTCCGTCACAACGTCGGTCGTGTGACGGACAGAATTTGGCCGCAATCCCCCTGTTGGAGCGGGTTGTGACGGTGTGACGTTTTCTGAGGGGGTATAGCGACTCCACGCGTCCTCGAACTGGTCCCGCTTGTAGCCCTTCGCCGTCGTTTCGTCATCCAGTCGGACCGTTCGCGGGCGGATGCCGTAGTGGGAAAGCAGGGTGGCGATTCCACGCGGGGAGATCGGCTTCCCGTACCACTCCCCCCAAGGCGATTCCTCGATCTCGTGGAGGTTTTCGGCGAGCTCGGCGGACGCGATCTTGTCGACGCCGTGGGCGTCAAAGATCGAGCGGGTATCGGCGAGAAGGCGGACGCCGGCGGAAGCATCGTCTGCGTCAACGGTCCCTGAGAGGACGAGGGCAGCCTTCCGGGCCCTTGCGGGCCAGTCGCCCCCGGCCCGATCCGCGATCGCGAGCAGGGGTTCCCATGCGTCCAGGGCGCGATCGTTTAGAGCGGGCAACTCGGGCCGTGCTTCAACGAGGTGTGGCGCATGGTGTTCCGCCCACGACCGCACCCACATCTGCAACGGCTCTGCCGCCTCGCGAACCTCACGATGGCGGAAACGGTCGATTTGCTCGGATGGTGCTCGCCGCTGGAGCCGGACCGGGATTGCGCGATCGGCAACGGTGTCGGGAAGGTCTTTGATCCCGGCGAGGGCCTTCGCGCTGAATACGTTGAAGTCCTTGAGTTGCTGCGACGGGCCGACACATCGCGGAACCGTCGTCCCAGGTTCGTTGCCGGCGTTGAGGATCGCTCGCAGACCTTCTGCGTTGGCACCGGACTTTGGGTTGAAGATCGCGTCGACCTCGTCAAGGAGGAGGGTTGGCCGGTTCGCGTGGAGTTTGCGGAATACGACGGCTTCGGACGGGGTGATGACCTTCCACGGGTTCGCCGTCAGCAGGGCGAGCAGCTTCAGCAGGGTGCTCTTGCCTGACCGCTTTTCCGCGCTGGTGAGTGCGAGGATTGGGCTCTGCTCGCAGGCGTCGACCGCGTGTGTGTGGACGATCCACAGGGCAACTGCGGCTGCCTGCTCGAGCGTCATCGCGACGTAGCGGCGGACGAACGCCGCCAGCTTGTCGAGCAGGTCTGCCCCCTCGCCGACGTGGCCGTTATCGTTCATCGGGCGAAAGCTGGTCGGCGACGAGTTCGCGCATGCCGAGGCCGCCGAAGTAGTTCGCGGCACTAAGCGCGTAACCGGACGTACGCGCTTGTCTTAGATGTTCGCGAGCGTCCCGGATGAGAGCGATGAGCTTCACGCCCGCACCCCAACGTGCCAGTCGGCGAGGGTGGCTTCGATTTCTGAGAGCCGGAAGCGGACAGGGCCGGTGCGGCCGAACAACTTGAAGCCGGGAAGGTGGCCGGCCTGCCAACGGTCGAGCACGGTGCTGGCGCTCAGGCCGAGGTAGTGGCCGAGCTCCGCGGCAGTGAGGAGGCGATCGCCGTGCTCAGTGGTACGCTCGATGAGACGCCTTCCCGACGTTCCGCCCGAGCGCTCCGTGTGGGCGCTCGTGTCGTTCATGGGCTGGCCGCCTGTCGCTCGAGCAGCCAGGACTGGACGTCCTCCACGCGGTAGCGCGTGTGCCGGCCGACGCGGATGGCGGGCGGGCCCGTCCCCCGGGTCTGCCACGCATACAGCGTGTTGACCGGCACGCGGAGGATGACCGCGAGCTGCTTTGAGGTGAGCAGCGGGGCTAGCTGACTGGGATCAGTCGCTGTCTGCATAGCCCAAAGCGTACTGCGAATGATTGACGTTGCACGCTCAGCGAGGTACGCTAGGCGAAATCCGACTAGGAGCGTCGTGCCAGAATCACCACGAAAGCCCCGTCAGCGCCGCCGGCAGAACATCACGGCCAACCAGGTCGTCGCTGACCAAGTGAAGGCGCTCCGCAGCAAGCGCAACGTCAGTCAGCAGCAGCTCGCCAACAAGATCGGTGAAACACAGTCGACCGTCGCACGGATCGAAAGCGGCGCCAGGAGTGTCACGGTCGACGAGCTCTTCAGAATCTCGTGGGCGCTCGACGTCGCACCGCTCGAGCTGCTCGCGGCCAGCTTCCAGCCGTGCGAGGTTCCGATCATTGGAAAGCTCCGGCTGACACCTTCTGAGGCTCGAGAGTGGGTTCGCGGCGCACGACCACTCCTCGGCGGTGACGTCCGCGCCTACTTCGAGAACGTCAGCGACGAGGTAGCTACGGCGAGGCGGGAGGCATGGCAGCGCCAGGAGCAAGAGCCTCTGGCGCCGCACACGTTCAGGTTGGGCAGCCCGGATCCTCGGGAGAGGTACGAGGCGCAGGCGAGCCTTACGGAACTCGTCCTTGCAGGGGTTGCCGAGGCAGGCGACGACGAGTCTGCACGCGCTGTCGAGCAGCTGAGATCCGTAAAGGCGTGGCTTGACTCCCGCGCCGCAAAGGAGGCCACCGATGCCTAGCGATCAACGCGGCTCCGTCCGCAAGCGTGGCGCCAGCTACGTAGCCCGCTACTACAACGAGAACGGCGAACGTAAGCAGCGCACGTTCCCCACGAAGACAGAAGCATGGACGTGGCTCGCACCGAAGGTCGACGAGGTCGAAGCGCTCCGCAACGGCGACGTGACGGCCGCTCGGCGTCGCGCCATGCCGACGCTGGGCGAGCTCGTCGACGAGTACCTCGCGCAGCACCAGGGCGAACCGAACACGCGGCGGACGCTGAACGAGCGGTTGCGGTACGCGCTCGACGGCCCCGCCCGCGACGGCGTCGGCGGCTGGAGGGATCTTCGCATCGACCGGCTCGAGCCGCGCACGATCGGCGAGTGGCGCCGTAAGCTGCCGGAGCGGTCGGCGTGGGGCATCACGAAGGCACTCCGTGCGGCGCTCAACTACGCGGTGCGGGTGAAGCTGCTCGACGAGAGTCCCGCGAGCCACGTCCCCAACCCGGAGCCGAAGCGCCGCGAGATCCTGACGTTCGGCACCCTGGCCGAGCTCGAGCTTGTCGGCGGCGAACTCCCCCACTCCCGCCGTGCGCTCCCGGTGGTCGCCGGCCTCAGCGGCTTGAGGCCGGAGGAATGGTTAGCGGCCGAGCGTGGCGATGTGGTCGGCGGCGTGCTGCACGTTCGGCGCGTCTTCACCGACGGGCAGGTGAAGCTCTACGGGAAGCAGACGCGGTCGCTGCGTGCGGTGCCGCTTCCGGCCGCTGCCGTCGAAGCACTCGCCTCGATGCCGCCCAGGCTCGACACGCGGCTCCTGTTCCCCAGCGACAGCGGCGGGTACCTGAACCTGCATGAGTGGCGTCGGGACGAGTGGACGCCCGCTGTGCGCGGGGCAGGGCTCGCCCATCGCAGCCCGTATGCGCTCCGCCACACCTACGCATCGTTCGCGATCGCCGCAGGTGTGTCGCTGTTCGAGCTCGCCCGCTTCATGGGCACGAGCGCCGACCAGATCGACCGCACCTACGGCCACCTCCTGCCGGACTCGATCGACCGGACACGGACGGCGTTCAACACGTTCCTCGCGGCGCAGAAAGAGGCTCGGAACGTCGTTTAGGCGCAGAGTGGGTGCAGCCGCTCCCTCCCCTTCGAAGACAGAAAGCCCCGGTTTGCGGGGCTTTCGTCGTATCGGGGCGCCGAGATTTGAACTCGGGACCTCTAGTCCCCCAGACTAGCGCGCTAACCAGGCTGCGCCACGCCCCGTGGGCTGATCGTAGCGAACCGGCCTGGGATCTTCGGATGCGCGGCCTCAGAGCTCGAGCGTCTCGCCGTCCTCGGGGACAAACGCCTCGGGGACGGCGGCACGAACCTCGGCCCGCGTCTCGAGGCAATGGTTGATCGCCTCGAGATGGACGACGACGACCGTGGGGACGCGGACGACAACTTCGCGGACCTCGTCGACGGTCATCACGAGGGGCTCGCTCCCGAGGAAAGCAGGCACCGCTCCCGTTGACGACCGCCACCCGGGGCTCGTGCGCTGCGATCGCCTCCTCGACCTCCGGGCACCACACCGTGTCGCCTGCGATGTAGAGACCGTCCAGCACGAACCCGCTGACCGGCCCGAGAAGCTCAGCGGTCTCGCCGCTCCCGTGCCGTCCGCGCGTCCGGGTCAGCACGATGCCCTCCCAGTCGAGAACGTCCTCCACGGGGCGGGCGAGCAGGCCGAGCGCGGCCAGGGCCGACGCATCCTCCGGCTGGCAGAAGACCGGGACGTCTCCGGGGAGCAGTTGCGCGGCCGTGTCGTCGAAGTGGTCTCGGTGCAGGTGGGTGACGATGACCGCGTCCAGGTCGCGCACGAGCTCCTCCGCCGGCAGAGGCAGCGGGACGAGCGGGTTCGGCCGCGGGTTTGGCGTGTTCGCGACCGGCGGCCGCGCACCGGCGGCGTCGAGCATCGGGTCGACCAGCAGGCGCCGCCCCTCGAGCTCGAGCAGCAAGGTCGCGTTGCGAATCAGCGTCAGCCGCACGTCGGGCACGCGCTAGCCTCGGCCTCGAGCAGGTGAACCCGTTCGGTCACATCGATCTCCGCGTTTCCCAGTTAGACGCTGCCGAGGCGTTTTACGACGCACTCCTTCCCGCGCTTGGGTTCACGGAGCGCTACCACGGCGAGGCATGGAAGGTCTGGGCGACGACCGATCCTCCGCCGTCGGCTGCGTACTTCGCGATCACTGAGCAGCGGGAGCATGCGGCGAACGCGAACCGGATCGCATTCCGGGTCGGGTCGCCGGAGGAGGTCGATCGAGTCGCAAGGATCGCCGCCGCCGCCGGCGCGGAGCTGAGCGGCCCCAAGCCGATGCCGTACGGGCCGGGGTACTACGCGGCCTACTTCGACGATCCGTCGGGCAATCGCCTCGAGGTGTACGTCCGGCCCGGGTGAGGCGCGCTACGCCGCGTCGTCGACGACGAAGCTGAACATCATCCCGCCCTCGTGGTGCTCGGCGATGTGGCAGTGCGCCATCCACGTCCCCGGATTCGTCACGTCGAGGAGGACGTCCACCGTCTCCCCCGTTCGGACGAGCACCGTGTCCTTCCAGACGAGGTTGGGCTCCACCACCCCGTCCCGCGACAGGATCAGGAGACGGCCGGCCCCATGCACGTGGAACGGATGCGGCATCGGGTGGTCGGAATCGAGCTCGTTGACGAGGCGGATCTTCACGCGGTCGCCCACGCGGAACCGCCAGTCGATGCGGGCGTTCTCCGCGCCCGTCGCCCGGTCGACGAGCTTCCAGCGCATGTTCGCCGCCGTCGTCAGGCGGTTCACCTCGACCATGTCGTCCTCCCACTCGATGCCCTGTGCCGAGGTCTCGCCCCCGTGGTGGCCGTGCGCACCGTGGTCGCCGTGGCCATGATGGCCGTGGTGGTGGCCATGGCCATGCTGGCCGTGTCCGTCGCCGCCCTCCGCAACGAGCCCGGCCGGCACGAGCTTCATGCCGCACTTCGGGCAGCGATCGGGCGTCTCGCTGACGACCTCGGGGTGCATCGGGCAGGCGTACGGGCCGGCGTCCTCCCCCGGCGTGGCCCCCAGGTCCATCTCCGCCACGAACGCGAGCGTCTTGTCCGGAGGAGCGTCGAGGAAGGGCGCGATTCGCTCCCGCTCGGAGGCCAAGTCCGCGTTCGTCCGTAGCGACTCGAACTGCTCTACGAGCTGGGGCTCAGCCGGTTCGTCGCGAACCGTGATCGTGGCCAGCCGGTAGGAGCGGTCGGGAGTCCGGTGCTCGAGCGTCAGCTCACCGGGCTCCTGGAAGAGGACGTCGACCACGACGCGCTCCGACGGAGCGAGCAGCAGCTCCTCGACGACCTCCTCGTGCTCATAGTGGCCGCTGTCGGCCCCCACGAGCTTCATCGGGGCTCCCGGCAGCGTGACGTTGAAGACGCGGGTGTTCGCGGTGTTCGTCAGATAGAGACGCACGACCTCGCCGCGCCTCGCCTCCAGCGAGAGGTCAGGCTCTCCGGCGACGAGCATGACGTTGCCGAAGCGGCCCATGGCCACGTGCGTCGTCTCCGACTCGCTGAACGGGGCAATCTGCCCGTGCTCGATCAGGATGTCGTCGAGCGTGAGCACGAGCTCGCGGTGGGCCGGCGGCCAGTAGTCCTCTTCGGCGGGGACTACCAGGATGCTCCCGTAGAGCCCGAGCTCCTGGCCGTAGTCCTCGCGGATGTGCGGGTGGTACCAGTAGGCGCCGGGATCGGGGAAGTGCACCTCGTACCTGAACGTCTCGCCGACCGGGATCGGCGCCTGTGTGTCGTGCGTGCCGTCGTAGCGGTTCTCGAGCCGGAGCCCGTGCCAGTGAACGGTGGCGTCGAGATCGCCGCGGTTCGTCACCTGGACCGTCGCAGTCGAGCCCTGCGGAATCTTCAGCGTCGGCCCGGGCACGGAGCCGTTGTAGGCGAGCATCCGCACGGTTGCTTCCCCGATCTGCTTCTTGACGGGCGCGATCTCGAGGTCGAATCGGTCTCCGTCGCCCAGCTCGACGACCTCCGTCCTGGCCGCCTCCGGCAGCCCCTCGATCTCGGTCGGAAAGCTCGCCATGTCAGACCTTCGCCCTCGGGTGCACCTGCGCATGTTCGCGGACCCCGGCCTCCACCGTGGCCGTCTCGGGTGCGCGCGCCGCAACGATCCGGTCGGCGATGAACTCGGCGTCGTCCTGGACGAAGCCGATGAGCGCCGAGCCGCGGGTGTGCTGCCACGTCAGGCCGAGGAAGTAGAGGCCGGGGGCGTCCGTGACGCCCCGCCGGTGGCGCAGCCGCCCGTCCTGGTCGAGGACGGGCACGTCGATCCAGGAGTAGTCGGGGCGGTATCCCGTCGACCAGATCACCGCGTCCACCTCGAGCTCGCTCCCGTCGTCGAAGCGCACGGTGCGGCCCTCGGCACCGACCGCCCGCGGCCTCAGCTCGACCCCGTGGCGCCGCCTGAGCCGGCGCGGGCTCGAGCCGATCAGCGTGTCCCGGTGCCGCAGCTTGCGCCCCAGTCGCGACTCGACGGTCGTTGAGAGCAGCCGCGTGCTCGTCAGCCACCAGAAGAGATCACGCCCGAGGAACCGCTGCGGCAGCGGTGTCTGGCGTGAGCCGACGGAGAGCTGGACGTCGCGCGTGGCCGAGAGCTCCTCGGCGATTTGGAAGCCCGTGTTGCCCCCGCCCACGACCAGGACTGTCCCCTCCGGCAGGTCGCCGGGCCTGCGGTACCCGGTGCTGTGAACCTGGAAGACACCCGGGTCGAGGCCCTCGGCAATCTGCGGGACGTACGGCGTCTGAAACGGGCCGGTCGCGACGACCACCTGGTCGGCGGCGATCGTGCTTCCGTCCCGGACCTCGAGCACGTACCCGCCGCCACCTGCGCGGAGCCTTCGCACGTCGCTGTTCAGCTCGACCGGGAGCGCGAACGTCTCCGCGTACCCCTCGAGATACTCGACGACCTCGTCGCGATCGGGGTAGCCCTCGGGATCGCCCGGGAACGGCAGTCCGGGAAGCCCGCTGTAGCGGCGGGGCGTGAAGAGCGTCAGGGAGTCCCAGCGTGCGCGCCACGCCGGGCCGATCGAGTCTCCGGCCTCGAGGATCACGAACCGCAGGCCCCGGCGCGCGAGTATCTGGCCCATCGCCAGGCCTGCCTGGCCCGCCCCGACCACGACGACGTCGTATTCCGGAGCCGGCCGGCCCGTTGCTTCGCGCCTCGCCATCACGTCATCGCTTTCCATCTGTCCACCGTGCCCAAACACGGGCTCTTTCGCCCAGCGTGCTCAGCGCTCCTCGACCCCCCGCAGGACCGGCTTGACGTCGATCACCGGCGTCCCGTCGATCGCCTCCAGCGGGCGAACGGCGAGCTCGAGGCCGTCGACGCCGACGACGGTGACGCGGTGGAGCCCGATCGGGTTCGGCCGGTCGGGCGACCTGGTGGCGAAGACGCCCGTGAGCGGGCGCGTCTCGTCCGAACGCGGATGCACCTCCAGGACGTCCCGCGACGCCTCGTGCAGCCAGGTCAGCAGGACGAGCTCATCGCCCACCTCGATGCCGCCCAGCGCGTCCGCGACACCGCGCACGAATGTGACGACGGCTTCCGCCCCGCCCTCGTCGCCCTGCCTCGGGGCCGCTGAACGGTCCTTGAGCGGCGACCCCACGACGCCGACGGGACGCAGGAGGTAGGCGCTCATGGGGCGAGTTCTACGGGCTCGGCGAGGCGCGGCCCACGTCCCGGTCGCCGGCCGAACGAATTTCACGGAAAGAGCGCACGATTCGCATCCCCCCAAGGCATGCAAATAGGGTCGTGAGCGTCTTGAATCTGGAGGCGTAGATCGACTCTCCGTTGTCCACAACCCTCCTCTGCGGACCCTCAAGAGACGGCTCGGACACGGAAGTTGCCAGCACCGACGAAATCCACAGGCCTGTGGAAAACTCGAAAGACACCCAAAAGCCGCACAACAATGGGGAACCCGACGTGAAGAAGCCGCCGGGCGAGTTCGTCAACGACGAGCTCGAGGAGCAGACAATGCGCTTTCTCGAGGAGGTCAAAGGCCTCGCGAAACGGCGGCGCGAGGCGTCCGTGGACGAGCAGGTCGGCCCCCCACCGCCGGGCGGGCGTCAGCGCTCGAGCCGCCGGTAGAGCCGGTCGATCAGCTCGGGCATCTGCTCGAGCCGCTGCGTGATCAGGCGGAGCCGGTACTCACGGAAGTGCTCCGGCTCGACGCCGAGCGCCTTCGCCAGCCTGCGGACGATGTCGTCCGACGGCACCGGCCGGTTGCCGTGCACGAGGTGGTTGAGGTACCCCGCCGAGAGCGAGGTCTGCTCGGCGAGCGCCCGGTAGGTGACGCCCTTTTCCTGCATCAGCCGCTCGAGCGTGGGCCCGAACGGCTCCGTGCTGAATCTGCGGCGACGGGCCAAGGGCCTATTAGTATCTAGTTTCCAAGCCCGGCGACGGGGACCCGTCGCTCCTCGCCGGTCCGCCGGTCGCGGACGTCGACCATGCCGTCCTCGAGCGTCTTCTTGCCGACCGTGATGCGGGTCGGGCAGCCGATCAGATCGGCGTCGGCGAACTTCTCCCCCGCTCGCTGGTCCCGGTCGTCGAGCAGGACGGTCTTCCCGGCCGCATCGAGCACGCCCGCGACCTCCTCGCCCTGGGCCTCGACTCCTCCGAGGACGACCACGTGGACGTCGTACGGGGCGATCGACGTCGGCCAGCAGATGCCGTGCTCGTCGTGGTGTTGCTCGACGACGGCGGCCATCACGCGCCCCGGCCCGATGCCGTAGCTGCCGCCGAGCAGCGGCTTCTCCTCGCCGTTCTCGTCGAGGAAGGTCGCGCCGAGCGGCTCGGAATAGAACGAGCCGAAGTTGAAGATGTGGCCGACCTCGATCGCGGTCTGGAAGGTCAGCGCGCCGCCGCACACCGGGCAGCGGTCGCCCTCTCGAGGCTCTCGCAGGTCCGCGAAGCGCGGCTGATAGTCGCGCCCCGCCTCGACGCCGCGCAGGTGCCTGCCGTCGCGATTGGCGCCGGCGACGAACTGCCCCTCGCGCAGCGTCTCGTCGGCGATTACCTCGCCGGAGAACTCGACCGGGCCGAGCGATCCGCCGCCCGCGCCGAAAGCGGCGCGGATCTCGTCGTCCGTAGCCGGACGCGAGGCTCCGGGCAGCGCGTCGAAGAGCTTCGTCTCGCTGAGCCGGTCGTCGCCTCGGACGAGCGCGAGCACGATCGTGCCGTCCGGCTTAACCACCGGCATCGCCTTCGACGTCGCCGACTCGTCGATCCCGAGGAGCTCAGCCAGCCCCTCGATCGTCGTCACGCCGGGCGTCTCGATCTCCTCGGGTGCGTCGAGCGGCTCGGGCAGAACCGCGGCGGACGGAACCGCCTGTGCCACCTCGAGGTCACCCGCATAGTCCTCGTTCTCGCAGCGGACGAGCGTGTTTTCGCCCGAGCCGGACGGCGCCAGGAAGTCGATGCTGAACTTGCCGCCCATGATGCCGCTCTCCGCCTGGACGTCGTACGTCTCGAGCCCGCAGCGGGCGAAGATCCGCTTGTACGCCTCGCGGTTCGCCTCGAAGCTGGAGCGCACGCCCTCCTCGTCGCGGTCGAAGGAGTAGCCGTCCTTCATGATGAACTCGCGCACCCGCAGGAGGCCGCCGCGCGGGCGCGGCTCGTCGCGATCCTTGGTCTGGAAGTGGTACCAGAGCTGCGGCAGGTCCCTGTAGCTCTGGATCTCGCGCGCGTGGAAGGTGACCGTCTCCTCGTGCGTCAGCGGCAGGATGAACTCGCGCCCGGTGCGGTCCTTGAGGTGGAAGATCTCCGGAATTGCGAGGCGCCCGGTCGCCTCCCAGAGCTCGGGCGGCGTCAGGACCGGCATCAGCATCTCCTGGCCGCCGATCGCGTCCATCTCCTCGCGGATGATCTGCTCGATCCCGCGGTGGACACGCCAGCCGATCGGCATGAACGTCCAGAGGCCGGCGGACACCTGGCGGATGAAGCCGCCGCGCACGAGAAGTCTGTGGCTGACTGCCTCCGCCTCCGCGGGATCGTCGCGCAGGGTCGGCAGGAAGAGCTTTGAGGCCCGGGCGATCACGCCGCTATTCGACCGGAATCAGGGACGCCTCGGCCATGGCCAGCGCGGCCGGCTTGGCCATCTTCAGCCGCTTCGGGCGCTGCATGCCGCCGGCGATCCAACGGTCGATCTCGTGGAAGAGCTCGTCCACGAGGATGTCCGAGGAGACCTTCTTCAGCACCCGTCCGTGGGCGTAGATGAAGCCGACGTCGCGCCCGCCGGCGATCCCGAAGTCGGCGTCGCCGGCCTCCCCCGGCCCGTTGACCGCGCAGCCCATGACCGCGACCTCGAAGGGCTCGTGATAACCGCGGAGCCGTTCCTCGACGACGACGGCGAGGTTCTCTACGCCGACGTTGTCGCGGCCGCACGACGGGCAGGCGATCATCACCGGCCCCCGCTCGCGGAGATGGAGCGCCTTGAGGATCTCCCACGCGGTCTCGACCTCTTTCACCGGGTCGGCGGTGAGGGACACGCGAACCGTGTCGCCGATCCCGTCGGCGAGCAGCGAGCCGATCCCGACGGCGCTCTTGATCGACCCCGTGTACGGCGTCCCCGCCTCGGTGACGCCGAGGTGGAGCGGGTACGGGACGCGGGCGGCGAGCATCCGGTAGGCGCGGATCATCGTCGGAACGTGGGTCGCCTTCACGGAGATCTTGAAGTCCCGGTAGTCGAGCCGCTCCAGCAGCTCCACCTCCTCGAGCGCAGCGGCGACGAGCGCCTCGGCCTGATCGCGCTGCGCAAGGCCGAGGAGGTGCTTCGGCAGCGAGCCGGAGTTGGCGCCGATCCGCATCGGAATCGCGGCCCGCTTGGCGGCGAGGACGACGTCCGCGACCCGTTCGGGGCCGCCGATGTTTCCCGGGTTGATGCGCACGGCGGCGACTCCCGCGTCGATCGCGCGCAGCGCGAGGCTCGCGTTGAAGTGGATGTCGGCGACGACCGGCAGCGGGGAGAGCCGGACGATCGTCCTGAGCGCCTCGGCGTCCTCGATCTTCGGCACCGCGCACCGGACGATCTCGCAGCCGGCCGAGGCGAGCTCCGCGATCTGCGCCGTCGTCGCGGCGACGTCGCGGGTCGGCGTGAGCGTCATCGACTGGACGACGACGGGCGCGCCGCCGCCGATCTGCACGTTGCCTACCCTGACGCTGAGCTCGGAGCCCACGGGTCCGAGTCTAGCCGCGGAAAGCCACCGGCCCAACCGGCAAAGCCGGCAGGGCCTCAGCCGGCATCGCAAGCGATGCCTTATCCGCCTGTGCGCCCGCCGATGTCGTTGCTGAGGCCGATGAAGAAGAGCATCAGGACGACCGCGATCCCGACCACCGAGACCCGCTCGTAAACCTCCCTCCCCACCGAGCGGCCGCGAACGCCCTCGATGATCGAGAAGGCGATGTGGCCGCCGTCGAGCGGCAGCAGCGGCAGCAGGTTGAGGAGCGCCAGCGAGAGGCTGATCAGGCCCAGCACCCAGAGGTAGGTCTCCCAGCCGCGGTCGAGCGCGTCCGAGGAGCCGCGGACGATGCCGATCGGGCTCGAGATCTCCTCCCGGCCGGAGCCCTGGACCAGACGGCCGAGGACACCGCCGATCTCCTTCGTGATCAGCCAGGTGAGCCGGAACGACTCCCCGACCGCGGTCGCCACGGGGAGGTCCTCGAACATCGGCCGGAAGCCGATCCGGTAGGCGCCGTCCGTGTCCTCGAACGGCCGCACCGGGCCGAGCACCAGCCGGCGGCCGTCGCGCTCGACGGTCACGCGGACCGGCCGCCCCTCCGACTCGACGATCAGCTCGAACATCTTCGAGGCGTCCACCTGCGTCCCGTTGACGGCGACGATCCTGTCGCCCGCCTGGAGACCAATCTGCGCGGCCGGCGTCGGCTGTCCCGGCCGGATCTCGCGCTCGACCTCCGACACCGTCGTCGTCGCCCGCCCCGGGCCGAGGACGAGGAGCAGCGCGAACATCAGGATCGCGAACAGGAGGTTCGTGCCAGGCCCGGCGCCGATCACGGCGATCTTCTTCCACGTCCGCTGGCGCCAGTAGGCGTCGAGGCCCAGCTCGTCGGAGATCTCCGTGATCCCGCGCTCGACGTTCTTGCGCGACGCCGGCGAGAGGTCTGCGTCGGCCGCCGCACGCTCGAGCGCCTTGAGGGCTCCCCCGGCGCCGTCGAAGTCGCCGTCGGCGAGCAGCCGCTTGAGCCGCTCGGCCGGCCCGACCAGCTGCGGCGCCTCCTGGACGGCGCGCCCGAAGTGCGCGTCCACCTCGGACGGCGCCGGCCGGTGCATCCCCGGGATCTTCACGTAGCCGCCGAGAGGGATCGCACCGACGCCGTACTCGATCCCGTCGCGCCGGACCTTCGCGATGGCCGGCGGGAAGCCGACGTAGAACTTGCGCGGGCGCATCCCCACGGCGCGCGCGGTGTAGAAGTGGCCCGCCTCGTGCAGCAGCACGAGGAATGCGAGGCCGAGGATCGCGATCAGGCTGTTCACGCGGCCACCAGCGCCTGCTCGGCGAGGGCTCTCGCCTCCGCGTCGATCGCCACGAGCCCGTCGAGGTCGCCGGCCGCCGAGCCGTCGACCGCCTCGAGCGTGCGCTCGACGACCTCCGACAAACCGAGGAACGGCAGCCGGCCGTCGAGGAAGGCCGCGACGGCGACTTCGTTCGCGGCGTTGAAGGCGCACGGGTAGCTGCCGCCCTGCTCGCCGGACCGTCGGGCCAGGCCGAGCATCGGGAACGCCTCGGCGTCGACGGGCTCGAACTCGAGGACGAGGCCGGACGAGAAGTCGAGCCTCGGGACCTGAACCGCCGAGCGGTCGGGATAGGTGAGCGCGAACGAGATCGGCACCCGCATGTCCGGATACCCGACGTGCGCCAGCGCCGAACCGTCCCGCAGGCGGACGAGTGCGTGCACGACCGAGGTCGGCTGGATCACGACCTCGATCCGGTCGTACGGGAGGCCGAAGAGGAAGTGGGCCTCGATGACCTCGAGCCCCTTGTTCGCGAGGGTCGCCGAGTCGACGGTGATCTTCGGCCCCATGTTCCAGGTCGGATGGGCAAGCGCATCGTCGGGTGTTACGTCCTCGAGCTCGGATCGGTTGCGCCCGCGGAACGGGCCGCCCGAGGCCGTCAGCACGACGGAGTCCACCGTCTCGGGCGCGCGGCCCTCCAGGCACTGGAAGAGCGCGGAATGCTCGCTGTCCACCGGGAGCAGGCCCCCTCCTCCCCGCTTCCACGCCGCCAGCGCGAGGTCGCCCGCGGCGACCAGGCTCTCCTTGTTCGCGAGCGCGAGGTCGATCCCGTGCTCGAGCGTCCACAGCGTCGCCCGCACGCCGGCGAAGCCGACGACGGCGTTGAGCACGACGTCCGGCTCGGCCCGCTCGAGCAGCTCGACGGGGTCTCCTCCCACCTGGGTCAGCGGCGCCACGCCGTCGAGCGGCTGCGACCCCGACGAGGCGGCCGCGAGCTCGAGCGCCGGATGGCGCTCGATGACCTCCCTGGCCTGGTGTCCGATCGACCCCGTGGCGCCCAGGACTGCGACGCGCTTCATTCCCGGAATCATGCCGACCCGAAGGCGAGTAGGAGGTAATAGACCGCAACCCCCGTGAACAGGAAGGCGTCGAGGCGGTCGAGCATCCCTCCGTGTCCCAGGAGCAGCCTGCCGCTGTCCTTGACGCCGGCGTCCCGCTTCACCGCCGACTCGAACAGGTCCCCGATCGGGCCGACGACCGCGATCGCCGCGCCGAACGCGAGGGACTCGGGGATGGTCAGGAAGTCCTCTTCGTAGAAGGCGAAGAAGGGGACGAGCACCGCGACGATCGCTCCGGCCGCGAAACCTTCCCACGTCTTGCCCGGCGAGGTCTGCGGCGCCATCTTGTGCCGTCCGATCACCCGGCCGGCGGCGAAGGCGGCAGTGTCCGACGCGAACACGGCGATCACGAGCGCGTACAGTGCGAGGACGCCGTGCTCGGGGAGCTCGCGGACGAGCACGAGATGCGCGAGCCCGAGCCCGATCCACGCGGAGCCGAGCACGGTGACGGCGATCGACGCCGTCGAGGGCATCGCGCCGGCAGTCGCCTTGATGAGGAAGACGAGCGGCAGCGTCGAGAAGAAGCCTGCCAGCGCCCACTCCGGCCCCCAGGCGGCGCCCACGAGCGCGGCGAGTGTCCCCGCGTAGCCGGCGAGCAGCACCGGCCGGAGCCCGCGCGTCATCACGTAGAACTCGTGCAGCGCGATCATCGCCCCAACCGCCGCCAGGCCGACGAGCCACCAGCCGCCCGCCCAGATCAGCAGTAAGACGACCGGCAGCAGGACGACGGCGACGAGCACCCGGGAGACGAGAGCCGTCATCTGGCCCCGAAGCGGCGCTGCCGCGCCGAGTACTCGCCGACCGCGGCGTCAAGGTCGTCCGGGCCGAACTCGGGCCAGCGACGGTCGGTGAACACGAGCTCCGAGTACGCGAGCTGCCAGAGGAGGAAGTTCGAGATCCGGAGCTCGCCCGAGGTGCGGATCAGCAGGTCGGGGTCGGGGAGCTCGGGCGCGTACAGATGCCTCGCGACGGCCTCCTCGTCGATCTCCTCCGGCCGGAGGCCCTCCTCGACGATCCGCTTCACGGCCTCGGCCAGCTCCGCCCGGCCGCCGTAGTCGAACGCGATCCAGAGGTCGAGGCGGTCGCGGTGCGCGGTCTCGCGCTCGAGCTCGGCCATCTGCTCCTGCAGCTCCGGCGACACGCGGTCCCGGCGACCGACGAAGCGCGTCCGCACGCCCTGCTCGGCCAGGTCCGGGAGCTCGCGCCTGATCGTCTCCCCGAAGATCTCCATCAGCGCCTCGACCTCGTCCGGCGGCCGCAGCCAGTTCTCCGTCGAGAAGGCGTAGACGGTCAGGGACCCGATCCCGAGGTCGATCGCGGCCTCGACGGTCCGGCGGAGCGCGCGCGTGCCCTCGCGATGGCCCTCGGCGACCGTCAGCCCGTGGTCGGCGGCCCAGCGGCTGTTGCCGTCCATGATGATCGCCACCGACCGCGGCACCTCCGCGGGCTCGCGCTGTCCCTCAGGCCGGCGCCGCAGACGGGCGAGGAGGCCCATTAGAGCTCCTCTCAGACTTCCGTGATCTCGGCTTCCTTGCGCTTCAGGAGCTCGTCGATCCGTTGCACGTGCTCGTCCGTCAGCTTCTGGACCCGCTCCTCGGCCCGGTGTTCCTCGTCGGCGCCGACGCTCTGCTCTTCCTTGAGGTGGTGGATCACGTCTCTGCGTACATTCCGCACGGCGACCCGTCCTTCCTCTGCGACCTGGCGGGCCACCTTGACGAGCTCCTTGCGGCGCTCCTCGGTCAGCTGGGGAATCGGCAGGCGGATGATCTTGCCGTCGTTGGAGGGGTTGAGCCCGAGGTCGGACTCCTGGATCGCGCGCTCAATCGCGCCGAGCGAGCTGGGATCGAACGGCTGGACGGTGAGCAGCCGCGGTTCCGGCACGTTCAGCGTCGCCAGCTGGTTCAAGGGGGTCGGCTGGCCGTAGTAGTCGACCGTCACGCGGTCGAGGAGCGCCGTCGACGCGCGGCCCGTCCGGATCGTGTTCAGCTCGCCGTGGGTCGCCTCGACGGACTTGTCCATCCTGGTCGTTGCATCCCTGATGAGATCGTCGATCATGTGGTCGCTCCGGTCGTGGGTGTCGAGATGATCGTGCCGACGCGCTCCCCGAGCGCAACCCGCCGGACGTTGCCCTCGGCGAGCGCGAAGACGTAGATCGGAAGCGCATTGTCCATGCACAGCGACAGCGCCGTCGTGTCCATCACGCGCAGGCCGCGCTCGATCGCCTCGAGATGCGTGAGCTCGGGGAGGAACTCCGCGTCCGGCTCCCGGCGCGGATCGCCGTCGTAGACGCCCTGGACGGCGTGCTTGGCCATCAGGATCGCCTCGGCGCCGATCTCGAGCGCGCGGAGCGCCGCAGCGGTGTCGGTCGTGAAGAACGGATTCCCGGTGCCGGCCGCGAAGATGACGACCCGGCTCTTCTCGAGATGCCTGATCGCGCGGCGGCGGATGTAGGGCTCGGCCACCTCGGACACGTGGATCGCGGACAGGACGCGCGTGTGCAGGCCCTGTCGCTCGAGGACGTCCTGCAGCGCGAGCGCGTTCAGGACGGTCGCGAGCATCCCGGCGTAGTCGGCGGTCGCCCGGTCCATCCCCTCGGCCGCGGCGCTCATGCCGCGGTAGAAGTTCCCCGCGCCGACGACGATCGCGATCTCCACGCCGCGGTCGTGGACCTCCTTGATCTCGCCGGCGATGCGCTCGACCTCGTGGAGGTCGACGCCGTACTCCTGCTCTCCCATCAGCGCCTCGCCGGAGAGCTTCAACAGCACCCGCCCGAACACCGGCTGGGAGCCGTTGTGGTCAGCCTGCAAGGGCGTACCGGGCGAAGTCGAGCACCTCGGCGTCCTGCTCCTGGAGCACCTGGCCCACGGTCTTGCCGCTCTCGTGGATCCACTCCTGGTCGAGCAGGGCTACCTGCGCGAAGAAGCGCTTGCGCAGCATTCCCTCGACGATGTTCGGACGCACCTGCTCGGGCTTGGACTGCACCTCGTCCGAATTCTCGTAGATCGCGCGCTCGGCCTCGATCTCCTCGGCCGGGACCTCCTCGCGGCTCCGGTACCTGGGGGTCGCGAACGAGATGTGCATCGCGAGCTGTCTCGCAAGCTCGGCGGAGCCGCGGACCTTCACGAGCACGCCGATCTTGTTCGCCGGCGGGTGCACGTACGCCGCGAGCGTCTCGCCGTCACGGTCGAAGCGGGTGGCGCCGCGGATCGCGACGTTCTCCCCGATCTTCCCGACGAGCTCGACGCGCTCGTCCTCGAGCTTGTCGACCGCCTCCGGGCCCTCACGCTCGACCGTGTCGAGGACCTTGTGCGCGAAGGCGAGGAACTCGTCGTTCTTCGACACCGGCTCGGTCTCGCTGCCGACCGCGACGAGCGTGCCCTGCTCGTCGTCCACGCGAGAGAGGACGATCCCCTCGGTCGTCTCGCGGCCGGCCCGCTTTCCGGCCTCCGCCATCCCGCGCTCGCGCAGGAGGCGCTTGGCGGCCTCGACGTCGCCGCCCGTCTCCTGGAGCGCACGCTTGCAGTCCATCATCCCGGCGCCCGTCTCCTCGCGGAGCTGCTTGACGAGCCCGGCTGGAATCTCGGTCGTGCTCACCGGCCCTCCCCCTCCTGGGCTTCTGGTTCCTCGGATGTCGTCTCGGCGGCATCGGGCTCGGGCGCGCTCTCAACCTGGGCCGTCGGCTCGCCCTCGGCAGGCGCCTCGGCGGTCGCCTCGGGCTCGGGCTCCGGCGCGGCCTCAGCCTGTGGTGCGGCCTCGGCTTCCGGCTCGGCCGCGGCCTCAGCCTGCGGTGCGGCTTCGGGCTCCGGCTCCGCGTCGCGCTGGCCGTTCTGCTCGAACTCCTGCGCGCTGACGCCCTGCTTGCCGGCCTCGATCGCGTCTCCGATCGCCCGCACGATCAGGCTGCACGAGCGGATCGCGTCGTCGTTGCCCGGAATCACGAGGTCGACCTCGTCCGGGTCGCAGTTCGTGTCGACGAGCCCGATGATCGGCAGGCCGAGCCGCCGCGCCTCGCGCACGGCGATCGCCTCCTTGCGCAGGTCGACGACGAAGAGCGCGTCCGGCTGGCGCTTCAGGTCGGCGACGCCGCCGAGATTCGCCTCGAGCTTCTCCAGCTCGCTGAGCATGGTCAGGCGCTCCTTCGCGGGCAGCAGGTCGAGCTGGCCCTCCTCATTCAGGCGGCGCAGCTCGTGAAGCCGCTCGATCCGGCTCGACATGGTGCGCCAGTTCGTGATCAGCCCGCCGAGCCAGCGGTGGTTGACGTACGGCATGCCGACCCGCTTGGCGGTCTCCTCGACGGCGTCCTGGGCCTGTTTCTTCGTACCGACGAAGAGGACGGTGCCGTTCCTGCTCGCCAGGTCGCGGACGAAGTCGCACGCCTGCTCGAGCAGGTCGGACGTCTTCTGCAGGTCGATGATGTAGATGCCGCCGCGCTCCGTGAAGATGAAGCGGCGCATCTTCGGGTTCCAGCGACGGGTCTGGTGGCCGAAGTGGACGCCGGCCTCCAGCAGCTCTCGCATCGAGACAGCGGGCAACGTAGATCCCCCTTGGGTTGGTTGACAGGTGCTTCTGCCGGCGGGACGAGCGTGGAACCGGTGGCAAGGCACCGGCACCGACCACGTCGCGATCCGCCGGGTCGGATACGGAACGCGCGGATTCTAGCGAAGGTCTTGGAGATATCGGCCGAGCTCTTGGGGCAGCGGCGACTCCACCTCGACCCGCTCGCCGGTGATCGGATGGTCGAAGGCGAGACGGGACGCGTGCAGGAACTGGCGGCCGAGCGCGGGGTCGGGGACGCCGTAGACCGGGTCGCCCACCACGGGGAGACCGATCGCCGCGAGATGGACGCGGATCTGGTGCGTCCGCCCCGTCTCGAGGTCCACCCGCAGGAGCGCGTGCTGGCCGAGCAGCTCGAGCAGCTCGAAGTGGGTCACGGCCTCGCGCGGGCTGTCCGTGCTCAGCGACTGGCGCGTCGGATCGCGGCGGTCTCGGCCGATCGGCGCCTCGATCCGGCCCCGCCTCGAGCGCGGGCGGCCCCGGACGAGCGCCGTGTACGTCCGCTCGAGGCCGTGAGCCTTGACGAGCTCCCTCAGCCGCTCGTACGCCTCGTCCGACCGGGCCACGACCAGGAGGCCGGAGGTGTCGCGGTCGAGGCGGTGGACGATGCCCGGGCGCTCCTCCTCCCCACCGGCCGCTCCGTGGGCGAGCACGCCGTGGACGAGCGTGCCCGTCGCGTGGCCCGGCGAGGGGTGGACGACGACGCCGGCCGGCTTGTCGACGACCAGCAGGTGCTCGTCCTCGTAGGCGATCCGGAGCGGGACCTCCTCGGCCGCGAGCTTCGGGGCCGCCTCGGGAGGAGCGAACTCGACGTCCTCCCCACCCTGCAGGCGCCGGCTCTTCGGTGCGGGCTCGCCGTCGACGACGACGTCCCCGCGCTCCAGCAGCCGCTCGGCGGCGGCGCGGGAGCCGATCTCCGGCAGGTCGGCGAGGAAGCGGTCGAGCCGGACCCCGGCCGCGTCGTCAGGAACGGTGACTCGAGCCAGGAGCGTGCCTGCGCGGCTCCCGGTCGGCGAGGAGCAGCGCGGCGATCAGGATGGCGACGCCCGCGACGATGAAGCTGTCGGCTAGGTTGAAGGCGGGCCAGTAGCGGAGGTCGAGGAAGTCCGTGACGTGGCCGAGACGGACGCGGTCGACGAGGTTCGAGACGCTGCCGCCGAGCAGAAACCCGAGCCCGACCGGGAGGATCGGGTGCCGCCCGCCCGAGCGCGCGAAGAAGACGAGCATCCAGGCGACGGCGATCGACGTGAGGACGATCACGACGGACGTCGCCGTCGCGAAGAGGCCGAACGCAATCCCGGAGTTCTGCACATGGTGGATCGAGAGCGGGCCGACGACGTGGACCTCGTCTCCCAGCGGAAGCTCGTTCGAGACGATCGCCTTGGTCACCTGGTCCGCGGCGATCGCCGCCAGCGCGACCGCGGCGAGGCCGACCCACTGCCGGGTCCGGGCGGCGAGCGAGCGGCGGCCGACGAGCACCGGGACGACGCCGTTCGTGGACGATCCGACCCGGATCTCGGTCGCCCGCGCCTCCGTCAGCGTTCTTCTTTCCGCTTGCAATCGATGCAGAGGGTCGCCCACGGCATCGCCTCGAGGCGTTCCGTGGGAATGGCGCCGCCGCAGTTGACGCACTTTCCGTACGTGCCGTCCTCGATCCGCCCGAGCGCGGCGTCGATCGCCTCGAGCAGCCGCACGTCGTGGTCCTCGAGGGTGTTGCCGATCTCGCGCTCGACGGTCTCCGTGGCCGTGTCGGCCAGGTGCTGGTCGGCGCTGCCGGAGACGAGCTCTCCGGTCTGCTCCGCGAGCGAGCGCGAGTTCTCGCGCTGCAGGTTCTCGAGCGCGCCCGCGACGCCCTCTCGCTTCTCGAGCAGCAGGTCTCGGAAGTGGCCGACGTCGAGCGCGCTCACGCTGAGAGTCTCCTCTCCGCCTCGGACGGGTCGATACCGCTCACTTCGACGATCTTGTCCCGGGAACCGTGTCCCGACACCAGCCGGACGTCTGCCGGCTGGATGCGCAGAGTGTCGGCGAGGAGCTGCACGGCGGCCTCGTTGGCCCGCCCGCGCTCGGGAGCCGCGGTCACCCGCAGCTTCCAGGCGTCGCCGTGGCGCCCGACGATCCCCGAGCGCTTGGCGCCCGGGACGACGCGTAGCCGCAGACGTGTCGCGCCCCCTGCCACACTCGGATTCTAGTCGGGGGCGATTACGCCGCAGCCGCCTCGTCGGCGGGCTCGTCGTCGCCGTCCACCTCGTCGACGGTTGCGAGCGCCGTCCGCAGCAGCTCCCGGAGGCGGTGGACGTCGTGCGTCAGCCGCTCCCGCTCCGCGCTGGCGGCGAAGGTGATGCGGCGCGCCTCCGCATGCGCCTCGGCCACGACCAGCTCCGCGCTGCGCCGCGCCTGCTCCCGCTGCTCCTCGGCCGCCGCCTCCGCGGAGACGAGCGTCCTGCGGAGCAGGGACTCGAGCTCGCGGTGGCGCTGGAGCTCCTCCTCCAGGTGCTCGACGCGGTCGGCCAGGTCGGCGCGGTCGCGCCAGACGTCCTCGTAGCTGTCCGCGATCTCGTCCAGGAGCCGCTCGACGGCCCCTCGCCGGTAGCCCCACAGGCCCCTTCCGATCGGGATGTGCCGGATTTCCGTCGGTGCCAGTCCCATCGCTTCTCCTATCCGAGCTCGCCGAGGATGCGGATGACGAGCCCGCTCACGATCCAGAGGACGAAGATCGCCACGATCGGCGAGATGTCGATCGGCCCGAGCGGCGGGATGAACCGCCGGAAGATCCGCAGGTAGGGCTCCACGACGTCGTACAGGAAACGCTGGATCCGGTTCATCCAGATCGAGTACGGCAGCCGGAACCAGGACATCAGGATGTACGCGAAGATCAGCAGGAAGTAGACGAGCGTGAAGACCTGCACGAAGTTCTGGGCAGCGTCCACCCACGCCAGGATCACGGCAGCGTGAAGCAGGCTCATGCCGGGGATTTCTGTTTCAGCGTCTGGTTCCCTCCGCCGCTCCCTGTCGCCGAACGTCTCACGACTTTCGGCGACCGTATGCAGCCGGGCGCCGCTGCGCGGCGCGCGGCCGTCAAGCCTGGTTGAAGAAGCCGCCGCGTTCGAGCAGCTGGGCTCGTTGCTCTGCCGAGACTTCGACGTTGGCCGGCGTGAGGAGGAAGACCTTGTCGGCGATCCGCTGCATGCCGCCGTCCAGGGCGTATGTCAGGCCGCTCGCGAAGTCGATCAGGCGCTTGGAGAGCTCCGAGTCGACCCCCTGCAGGTTGAGGATGACCGGCGTGTAGCCCTTGAACCGGTCGGCGATCGTCTTCGCGTCCTGGAACGTCTGCGGGACGACGAGGTGGACCTTGACCGAGGGACTGGGCGACGCCGGCACGGGAGCGAGCTCCGGGCGCTGGCGCTGCCGCGCCGCCGAGCGCACCGCGGCCGTCGGCTCGGGATCGGTCCAGTCGTCGAACTCCTTGCTCGAGCGCCTGCGGGGGGCGAGCCGGCGGACATTCGGGCGCTCCGAGTACGTCCGCTCGAGCTCCTCGTTCGTGACGTATCCGTCCTCGTCCCAGTCGTCGTCGTCCTCCTCGGCGATGCCGAAGTAGACGAGGGTTCGGTTCCAGACGTCGGAAAATGCCATCGAGCAGGGGATATTAGAGGCTCCGGCGGACTGCGCTTCGTCGCCGGAGCGTGATGGGTGGTGTGAGCCAAGGACGCAGGGAGCCCCCGTATCGTGCGAGATACGGGGGCAACTGAGGACGCGGGGTCGCGCCGCCCAGCGTGCTCCGGCGGCACAAGGCTCAGGCCGTCGGAGCCTCTCGGCCCCGGCGGCGGCTAGTCCTCGCTCCAGAGAACGGAGCCGACCCTGACGAAGGTCGCGCCCTCCTCGGCGGCGACGCGGTAGTCCTGCGTCGTCCCCATCGAGAGCTCCTTCAGGCCGTGCTGCCCGGCGAGCTCGCGCAGGCGCCGGAAGTACTGCCGCGAGGCCTCCGGATCCTCCGTGAAGGGCGGCATCGTCGAGAGCCCGCGCACCTCGACGGGGCAGCGCGCGAGGAACGCCTCGAGCTCCTCGGGCGGGATCCCCGACTTCGTCTCCTCGCCTCCCAGGTTCACCTGGACGAGCGCCGGGATCTCGAGGCGCTTCGCGGCGGAGTCGGAGTCGAGCGAGTGCACGAGCTCGCAGAGCTCGCTCACCGTCCCCGCCTTGCGGCTCTGGAGGTGCCCGATGAAGTGCCAGCGGAAGGCGTCGCCGTAGCGCGCGTGCTTCGCCTCGAGGTCCTGCGCCCGGTTCTCGCCCACGATCTCCACGCCGGCCTTCACCAGCGCCGCCATGTCTTCCAGGGACACGTACTTCGTCGCTGCGACGACGGTCACTTCCGGCCCCACCTCGGCCTTCACCCGCTCGTAGCGCTCGCGGATCTCGTCAGGTGACAGCCGCGATCACTCCCTGGCGGCCGGTGATGCCGCGGTCGCGCCGGTGGGAGAAGAAGAGCTCCGGATGGCAGAACGTGCAGAGATCGGTGCGCTCGACCTTGGTCACCCCCGACTCGTTCAGCACCGCCTCGACCGCCCGCCAGAGATCGAGCCTCCGGCCGGCCAGGATCCCCCGCCCGAACCTCGCCGAATAGGGCCCGGCGACCTCCGGGCCGACCTCGTAGCAGCAGGGCCCGATCCCGGGCCCGACCGCCGCCGCCAGCGGCCCCTCGCCCAGAGCAGCGACGCCGTTCTCCACGATTCCCTCGAGCAACCCGCGCCAGCCGACGTGCAGGACGGCCAGCGCCGGCGCGGCGCCGTTCGTCCGCGCGATCGCGACCGGGAGGCAGTCGGCGGTGAGCAGCATCATCCCCTGCCTCGGCTCGTCGCTCCACCACCCGTCGCAGGCCTCGTGGCGGGTTCCCGGTCGCAGGATCCCCTCCGGCGACGCCTTCCGCACGACGGCGCCGTGCTGCTGCCAGGCCATCCGCGCCCGCTCGGGGTCGATCCCGACGCGCTCGGCGAGCCGCCGGCGGTTCTCCACGGCCCGGGAGGGGTCGTCGGCGGTGAGGATGCCGAGGTTCAGCGACTCGTACGGCCCCTCGCTGACGCCGCCGACGCGCGTGGAGAACGCGACGACGTACGACTCGGAGAGCTCCCAGCGGATCACGCGGCCGAGATGAGCTCCCGTGCGGCGGCGAGCTCGGACTCTCGCCCGTCGAGCTGACCGTTCAGCTTGCGGCGGCGCAGCTCCGCGAGGATCTCCCCGACCGCCGGCGACTCGCCGAGCCCCATCGCGGCAAGGTCCGCGCCGCTGACCTCGAGCCGAACGTTCCTGAGCCGCGTGAAGTACTCGTCGAGCTCCGGCCGGGCCTCGAGGGCGAGGGCGAACAGCGGCGCGTCGGGCGCGTACGGGTCGGCCGCGGCGACGACCTCGGCGGGCTCGAGCGCGCCCCCGCGCAGGCGCTCGACCAGCCGAGGCGCAACCGTCACCGCCGACGCGATCCGCTCGACGTCCCTCCGCTGCACCTTCAGCCGCCGCAGCCAGGCGTAGACCTCGTCCGGCGTCATCCTCCGTGCGAGCACGGCGAACGCGAGCCGCCAGGCCGGGATGCCCGTCCCGTATTCCTCGTTCAGCCCGCGGAGCCGCTCGAGCAGCTTGACCGCCTCCTCGTCGGCCGCCAGGTGCGGGTGGACCGCCGCACCTGCTCCGAGCTCGGCCAGACGCAGCACCGACGCGCCCGCGTCACCCTCCTCGAGGAGCGCGATCAGCTCGTCGCGGAGGCGGGCCGACGAGAGGTCGCCCACGAGGCCCATCTCGATCGTCCCGCGGGCGAGCCGCTGCGTGTGGTCGTCCATCCGGAAGCCATACCGGCTCTCGTACCGGATCGCGCGGAAGATCCGCGTGGGGTCGTCGATGAAGGAGAGGTTGTGCAGGATCCGGATCGTGCGCGCCTCCAGGTCGCGGCGGCCGTGGAACGGGTCGACGAGG
The DNA here is from genome assembly GCA_035776735.1 of Gaiellaceae bacterium. Lineage (GTDB taxonomy): Bacteria > Actinomycetota > Thermoleophilia > Gaiellales > Gaiellaceae > JACDAN01. The sequence goes on from DASSSO010000114.1 coordinate 30,377, forward strand.
CGCCCGAAGTCGTCGCCCTTGAGCGACACCGCCATAGCGTTGATCGTGAAGTCGCGGCGGAAGAGGTCTTCATGGATCGTCGCGTGCTCGACGCTCGGGAGCGCCGCCGGGGCGTCGTAGAACTCGGTCCGCGCCGTGACGACGTCGACGCGCTCGCGAGGCGCCGACTCGGCGGCGCCGCCCGAGACGGTGCGGGCTCCGCCCGCGCCGCCGGTTGCTTCCTCGCCGTAGAGGACGACCGCCGTGCCGAACTTCGGGTGCGCCCGCACCCGCCCGTCGAGTGCGTCGGCGAGGCTCCGCGCCAGCTCGATCGCGTCGCCCTCGACCGCGACGTCCACGTCGAAGCTCGGCTCGCCCAGCAGGATGTCGCGCACGGTCCCGCCGACGAGATAGACGCCGTCGTACGGCTCGCTGACCGCCGCGATCGACTCGAAGACGCCCTGCAGCCGCTCGAGGCCCGCGAGCTCGCGCACGAGGCTTGCCTCGGCCTCGACCTCCACCTCGGGCTGCTCGCCGAGCGCGCGGAGGACGTCGCCGCGCGTGATGACACCGACGAGGCGCTCGTCCTCGAGCACGGCCAGCCGGCCGTCGGCCGAGCCCGCGAGCGCCTCCTGTACCTCGGCGAGCGGCGCGCCGGCGGCGACCGTGACGACGCGCGAGCTCATGATCCCCTTCACCGGCGCGTGCGAGAGGCCGTGCGCGACCGCCTTGTCGAGGTCCTCCCGCCCGACCGCGCCGACGAGACGGTCGTTCTCGACGACGAGGATCCCGCTCTGCCCGTAGCGCTGACAGACGACCATCGCGTGGGAGACGGTCTCGTCCGGCCCGACCGACCGCGCCGGGCGGGACATGACCTGGCGGGCGCGGACGGGCTCGCGGACCGCCTCGGAGAGCCCGCGGTCGAGTGTCTCGCGCGCCTCCTCGAGCGTCCCGCGGAAGATCGCCGACGCGGCCTCGAAGTGCCCGCCTCCGCCCAGCACGCGCGCGATCGCGGCAGCGTCGATCTCCGGCGCCCGGCTGCGCGTGACGGCGAAGACGCGCTCGTCCATCTCGACGAGCAGGACGAGCGCGCGGCAGTCGGTCAGGTCGACGATCTTGTGGGCGAGGTTCGAGACGCCGTCCACGTGGCGCGGCCAGGCGACGGCGGCGACGAGGACGTCCACCCCGGCGACGCGCTCGATCTCGACCGCGGCCATGAGCGCGCTCAGGAGCTCGCGCTCCTCCTCGGTGAGCGGCGTGTGCAGGAAACGCGCGAGCAGGTCCTGGCGTGCGCCGTGGCGCAGGCACCACGCAAGCGCGTCGGCGTCCCGCTGCGTCGCCGTGGGGTACGTCAGGGAGCCGGTGTCCTCGTGGATCCCGAGCGCGAACGCGGTCGCCTCGACCGGCGTCACCGCGATCTCGCGCTCGGCGAGGATCCCGACCAGCGTCGTTGTGAGCGCCCCGTCCTGAGAGACGACGGCGTTCTCGGGCTTGACCCAGTCGGGCAGCTCGCCGGCATGGTGGTCGAAGACGACCGTCTCCACCTCGGGGTCCCGTGCGATCGCCTCGAGCTCGCCCAGCCTGGACGCGGTCGTCGTCTCCACGACGATCAGCCGGCGGATCGAGCCCAGGTCGATCCGGGTCACGTCCACGGCGTCCAGCTCGTCCGCGTGGAGGCGGTAGAACTCGCGGACGTTGCGGTTCAGGGTGCCCTGGATCGCGATCACGGCATCCGCGTAGAGCCGCCTGGCGGCGAGCAGCGAGGCGAACGCGTCGAAATCCGTGTTCTGGTGGGTGGCGATGACCTCCGGGGCCTTCACACCCGGAATTGTGGCTCAGAGGACCGCGATCGCCTCGATCTCGACCTTCGCGCCCGACGGAAGGGCCGCAACCTCGACCGTCGACCGGGCCGGCGGGCGGTCGCCGACGCGACGTGCGTAGACCTCGTTCATCGCCGCGAAGTCGCCGAAGTCGTCCAGGAACACCGTCGTCTTGACGATCCGGTCGAGGCCCGAGCCGGCCTCCTCGAGGATCGCCTTCAGGTTGTCGAACACCTGCTCGGTCTGCTCGGCGATCCCGTCGCCGACGAGCTCCGCGTGGTCGGGTGCGAGCCCCACCTGGCCCGCGACGAAGACGAACCCGTTGGCGACGATCGCCTGCGAGTACGGCGCGCCCTGGAACGGCGCCGGCGCGCCCTCGGTGCGGACGACGGTCTTGTCAGCCACTGCTACTCCTTTCGCGGCGCCGCCGCGTTGGCGAGCGCTCCTCCGAGAGCCTTGAAGATCGCATCCAGCGCGTGCTGCGCATCCTCGCCGTGGAGGAGGCGGACGTGCAGGGTGAGCCCGGCGCCCTCCGCGAGCTCCCGGAGGAAGCCGGAGACGAGATCGCGGTCGAGGCCGGCGACATGGGCGTTCGAGAGATCGACGTTGGAGACGAGCAGCGGGCGCCCGGAGACCTCGAGGACGACGTTCGCCAGCGCCTCGTCGGCCGGGATCATCGCGTAGCCGTGGCCGGTGGCGCCCTCCGCGCCGAGGACATCTTGGAGCGCCTCGCCGAGGGCGCGACCCGCGGAGGTGGCCACGGCGTCGGGCCCGCCCGGCGCGACCTCGAGCCGGAGGTCGAAGCCGGCGTGCTCGGCGACGAGGCCGAGCAGGTGGTCGAGCACCGGCAGGCCGGTCGCCACGCTGGCCCGGCCGCTTCCGGCGAGCTCGATCCGGGCGGGGAGCGTCTCCCGTTCCATCGCTCGAACGAGGGTATCGCAGGGCCTAGGACAGGCCGATTTCGATTGGGCGAGCGTCACCTCGGCTCGCCGCGGCCTCCATGCACTCCCCACGCCCGCACTCCGCGGTACGTCTCGTTGCGGCGCTTCTCCCGCTCGTCGGGGCCGCAGCACTCGGCGTGCCCGCAGCGCTCTCCGCGTCGCCCTCCCCCTCCACGCCGGACACCGCGGTCGTCACCTACGAGACGCACGCGGCCCTGCGCCGCGCCCTCGGGCGCCATCCGGCGCGCATCGTTCGGCGTCTTCCCGACGTCCGTTCCGTGGAAGTCAGGCCCGCCGACCTCCGCAGCTTCGCGGCGGGCGTGTCGCGGCTTTCCGGAATCGCGTCGGTGGAGACGCCCGAGCGCCGCTTCTCGGCCTCCGAGCCGGGGCTGACGGCGATGTACTCGGCCGGTGTCCCGTACCAGTGGCAGTACACGGCGACACGGGCGAGCGCCGTTTCGGACGCGGTCCTCCGGGCGGCGGCCGGCGTGAAGATCGCGGTGATCGATACCGGGGCCGACGTCACGGCGCCGGACCTCGCCGCGAAGAGCCCGGAGACCCACAACGTCCTCAACGGGAGCACCGACGTCCGCGACTTCCACGGCCACGGGACGTTCGTGGCGTCGATCGCCGGCGGCTCGGTCTCGAACGGCGAGGGCATCGCCGGCTTCGGCGGCGACGCACCGCTCCTCCTCGTCCAGTCCGGCCGCACCGACGGCTCGTTCACCGACGTCGACGAGGCCGACGCGATCGTCTACGCCGTCAACAACGGTGCCAAGGTGATCAACCTCTCGATCGGGGGCACCGAGACCTCCTCGGTCGAGAAGAAGGCGCTGGACTATGCGGCCGCACACGGCGTGCTCGTCGTGGCCGCCGCGGGCAACGAGTTCGAGGACGGCAACCCGATCGAGTATCCGGCCGTGCTGCTCCAGCCGGTCGGCTCGAAGGGCCGCGGCGGCATCGGCCTCTCGGTCGGCGCGACGACCAAGGCGGGCGTGCGCGCGCACTTCTCCAACACGGGCTCCTGGATCTCGCTCGCCGCGCCCGGCGAGAACGTGCTCGGCGCCGTGTCCTCCCTCTCGAAGGTGCGGAACTGGCCCCGGTATCCGCTTCCCGGCTCGACCACCGGGCTCTACGGCTTCTCGAGTGGGACGTCGTTCGCGGCGCCGCAGGTGGCAGGAGCCGCGGCGCTCGTCTGGGCCGCGAACCCGTCGCTGACGCGCGACCAGGTCGCCTGGATCCTGAAGCGCACGGCCTCGGGCGACGGGACCTGGACGAAGGGGCTCGGCTACGGCGTCCTCGACGTCGGCCGGGCGGTCGCGACCGCGCAGAACGGCGGCGAGATCGTCCCGCCGGCGCGCGCCTTCTCGACGCTCCGGGTTCTT
>DASSSO010000202.1:0-12125 GCA_035776735.1 Gaiellaceae bacterium
CAGGACGCCCATGAGCTCGGAGTTGCCGTGCATCTCGATGAACTTGATCAGCTTCGCGCGGTACTCGTCCGGCATCGGGTCGTCGGTTTCGACCTGCCCGCCGGACTGGACGTACTCGAGGAACTCCTGCTCGCTCATTCGCCTTCCAAGTCGTCGCTTGCCATGACGTTCAGAGGGAGTGCGGGCTTTGCACGCGCTCCCGGCCTTCCGAACGATCGTTAGCGTACCCACAGTATGGCCGGGATCCACCGAGAAGAATCACTCTAGGACGCGTAGCGTGGCTACGCGGAGGACGGAGCTAACGCGTCTGGCCGCCCGCCTCTTCGCCGAACGCGGGTACCACGGCACGTCGATCGGCGACCTCGCGAAGGCGCTCGGGGTGCAGAAGGGCTCCCTCTACGCGCACATCGACTCGAAGCAGGACCTCCTCCACGAGGCGATGAGCGAGGGCGCCCGCGCGTTCCACGAGGCGCTCGACGCGATTCCGGAAGACCTGCCGGCGCCCGAGCGGATCCGGCTGGCCCTCCGCGCGCACCTGCGGGTCGTCGCGGAGCAGCTCGACGTCGCCACCGTGTTCGTGCGGGAGTGGCGCTACCTCGAGGGCGAGCGAGCCGAGGATTTCCTCGCCGAGCGGCGCCGCTACGAAGAGCGCTTCCGCGCGATGTTCCGCGAGGGACGCGAGAACGGGACGCTCCGCACCGACCTCGACGACCAGGCTGCGGCGCTGCTCGTCCTCTCGGCGGCGAACTGGGCGTACACGTGGCTCCACGCGGATGCGGACACGGATGAGCTCGCCGACCGCTTCTACGCGCTTCTGATCGACGGGATCAGGGGCTACTCCACTCCCGTCTGAAACGAACGAGGGGCCGGTCGCCCGGCCCCTCGCCTGATTCGACGTGTGTCGTCTGCTAGTGCACCGCGCCCAGCGCGTCGACGATGCCATGGCCGTAGAAGCCGTTGAACTCGGCGTCGCCTTCGCAGAGTGCGTTGAACGCGGGGCCGCGAGCCTTGTCCGCGTAGCTGTGGAGCCGCGGCTCGGGGCACGGATGGTCGCGTGCGGTCTCGGTGAGGATCTCCTCGACTGCGTCAGGATCCATCGTGATGCCACTGGGGTTGTGCTGGCCGTGCTTGGCCACGATCAGTGCGGCGACTCCGACCGCGTGCGGCGAGGCCATCGAGGTCCCCTGGATCCACTGGTAGTAGGCGCACGTCCCTTTCTGACAGTCGCGCACGACCGAGATCGTGTTCGGCGTGCCGTCCGGGTTCAGGACGCCTGCTTCCTGCGCGACGTTCAGCGGGAATGCCGCGAGGATCTGGTTGGGAACGCCCACGACACGGCTCTGCGGGCTCGTGGTCGGAAGCAGGCCCGGGTGCCACGGGTCGTCACGGAAGTAGCCGCCCGGCGCGGAGACCGTCGTCTGCTCGAGGCCGTAGTTCGAGTAGTCGGCCTTCCGTTCGGTCGGGCCGAGCGAGCTGACGCTCATGACGTGGTTGGCCTCGGTGGGCAGCACCTTGCAGGTGTTGTCGACCGTCCGGGTCTTGCTCGAGTCGAGCGGGAAGTCCGGGCTGATCGAGTCGGTAGTCGGGTGACCGAGATCGGTCGCCTCGTTTCCTTCCGCGGCGATCAGGGTGACGTTTCTGGCGTGCGCGTAGTCGACCGCACGCTGCGTGGCCATCATGATCGTCCGCTGCTCTGCCTGCTCCACCGGCGAGTCCGCCGGGTTGGCCGGGCAGTTCATCCACCACGGGTCGATGAAGTAACTCATGTTCACGACGTCGATTCCGTGGTCGCCCGCATAGGTCAGCGCGTCGACCGACGGCTGCAGGAAGAAGAAACCGGAGTCCTGGCCGGCGCGGATGTTCACGATCGTGACCTCGGGCGCGACGCCCGCTATGCCGAGCTTGTTGATCGGCGAAGCGATCGTGCTCGCGACGTGCGTGCCGTGCGAGTTCTCGTCCACGTCGGCGGGGTCGTTGCAGGACTGGTCGGGCTCGTCGGCGCAGGGGCCGTCGATCTCTTCTCCGTTGACGTCGGTCGGAATGTCGACGGTGAAGTTCCGGCTGAGCCCGCGGTCGAAGTTTTCCCTGATGTCGGGATGGTTGCCGTCGACGCCTGTATCGAGCACGCCGACGAGCACCTTCTTGTGGCCCCGCTCGTACCGGTACGAGCCCTCAGGGGTGGCGTTGATCATCCGCATGTCCCACTGCCGGTCGGCGAGCGGCTCGCCCTGGCCGGGACCGTTGGCCAGCCTGACCCGCGAGAGTTGGCGCGCCTTCGGCGCCTTCCGCAGGGACCCGATGATGTCGATCTTCCGCCGCGGCTTCGCGGCGGGCTTGGCGACCCGGCCGAGCGGCCGGTTTCGAGCCGCGCCGTAGAGCGCGCGGGCGGCGGCGGCATCCCTGAGGAAGTTCGGGTTGCGTGACGTGACCGTCGCCACTCCGACCTTCGCGTTCTCCCGGATCACACGTCCGCCGGCCGCACGGATAGCCGTACGAGCGGCAGTCTTCGATACGCCGGTCTCGTAGACGACCACATAGGTCGCGGACTGTGGTCCGGCCGGTCTCGCGGCGGCAAGCGCCGTGACTGCCAGCGCGGTCACGGCGATGGCCGCTGCGATGAGTGCCCTCTGCATGTGCTCTCCTCCCCTCGATCTTCCGAAATGCCGGGCCGGCGTTCTCCCCGCGTGTCCGGCCCGCCCCGATCATCTCACTCGCCATCGCGGGATGAAAATATTGGAACCTCCTTCATGTCGGGATTCCGGCGGCCATTCCAGCCTTGACTTTTTTCGATAGACCTTTGAAGATCGTTCGGCTCCTCGCGAAACCGGCGGGGAGAACTGCTGTTTTCACAAGGGGAGGGAGATGCGACTCAAGGTCCTGGGGGCGGCTGTCTCGATCGCCGCCCTTGGTGTGATCCTCCTGCCCGGCTCCGCGCTTCCTGTCGCGCAGATCTCCGAGGACGTTGCGGAGATTGCCGACTTCGACAGCCGGAGCGGGAAGGTCGCGCCGACCAAGCTCCAGCGCGCGCACGCCAAGAAGATCAAGGCGAAGGTGCGCTGGGGGCAGTTCGGTACGCCTGCCTCGATCTCGAGGCAGGGCAGGTTCCTCGCCCGTGGGATCCGCGGCAAGACCGCGGCCGACGCGGCCAGGTGGTACATCAACCGGCACAAGGCGCTGTTCGGCCTGCAGTCGATGGCCGGGATGCGGCTCGAGGCGGTGAGCAGGCTTGTCGGCAGCAAGGGCTATGCCGTCAACTTCCGCCAGACCTTCGGCAACCTCGCGGCGACGGAGAGCGGGTTGGTCACGGTCGGCGTCACCGGCTCGAAGAACCGTTGGAAGGTCGCGTACGTGTCCTCGTCGCTCACGCGGTACCGGTCGCTGGCCGGCACCGCCAAGCTGTCTGCCGCCGGGGCCTGGGTCTCGGCAGCCCGCAGCGCCGGGCTGACGCGGACGATCGCGAACGTGCTGAGCCGGAAAGTCGCGCGGGGCTGGACACAGCTCGGCGTCGCCGGCCTGCAGGGCAACCAGCTCTCGCGGCTCGTTGCGTTCCCGACGCTCCGTCAGGGTGTCCTGCCGGCGTACGAGACGATCGTCGTCGACCTCAATCAGCCGCTCGCGCTGCGGGCGTTCGTCGACGCTCGCTCGGGCCGGATTCTCGCCCGCAGCAACCTCGTCGAGCATGCGACCAGCGGCAGGATCAAGCTGGCGGCGAACGAGTCCTTCTCGTATAGCGGCGAGCTCGCTGCCACCGACGCGGCGTGCAACACGCACGGTCCCTTCGCCGTCGGCACAGGTAACCGGGCGCTCGACGGCTTCTCGGCCGCGACTGTTCCGACGAACGACCTGGTCCTCGAGCTCTGGAAGGACGGCGTCCGCCTCGTGCAGGCGGACACCCTGTTCTCCCCGGAGCAGTTCCACTACGAGCCGGCAGGCGGCATCCTGGCGGGCAACTACGAGATCAGGGTCTGCGATTTCCCCGGCGGCGGCGGCTGGGCCGCTCCGCGCACATACACGGGCACGCTGACGGCTGATGCTTCGCCGCCCCCGCCTGCCTATCTCGCGCGGTGGAAGGTCTTCCCGAACGTGCCGCAGCTGTACACGCTGAACCAGGATCCCTGGAACATCCCGAGTCTCGACACGCGCGAGACGTGGTGCTGGATCGACGCTCCCGGCTGCGACCGGCTCGCAGGCGGCGCGCTGACCTCACGGGGATCGTGGGATCACGACCACAAGCTGAACGCCCCGACGTTCACCACTCGCGGCAACAACGCGAAGTCGGCGACCTCGTGGACGCACAACCTGCTCCCGAGCCCGCCGCAGCACATGCCGACGAGCATGGACCGGGACTACAGCTACGCGTGGACGAACGACTGGTACAACCGCGACTGCGAGCCGACCGCCGGCGCCCCGGGCGCCACGTGGGACGACTCCGCGGCCACGGTCAACCTGTTCATGGCGCACAACCGGATGCACGACTGGTCGTACCACCTCGGGTTTACCGAGCGGAACTGGAACGCCCAGGACTACAACTTCGGCCTCACCGAGCGGCGTCAGGAGAGCGACCCGATCCTCGGCGACGTTCAGGCCGGAGCGCTGATTGCCGGCGTGCGTGACAACGCCAACATGATCACGTTCCCGGACGGGACGGCCTCGGTCACGAACATGTACTTCTGGCAGCCGATCGCGGGCGCGTTCTACGCCCCGTGCGTCGACGGCGACTACGACATGGGCGTCATCGGCCACGAGTACGGTCACATGATCGAGAACCGGATGATCGGCAAGGGCTCGGCCCGCTCGGGCCACCACGCCGGCGCCATGGGCGAGTCGCACGGTGACCTGTTCGGGATGGAGGTCGTGAACGAGTACGGCTTCACGCCCGTGAACGACGAGAACCGCTACGCGGTCGGCGTCTACGACACCGGCAACAAGCAGCGGGCGATTCGCAACTACGGGATGAACTTCCCGACCTCCGGCGGTGTTCCGAAGCCGGGCGAGCAGCTCATGATCAACGCGCTGAACTTCAGCGACATGGGCTACGACGTCACCGGCCCGCAGGTGCACGCGGACGGCGAGATCTGGAGCAAGACGAACTTCGTGCTCCGGCAGCTGCTCGTCGAGAAGTACAACAAGCGGTACCCGGTGAGCGACCAGGATCTCCAGACCGAGTGTGCCGAGGGCTATGTCCCGGCTCACCGGTGCCCGGGCAACCGGCGCTGGATCCAGCTGGCGTTCGACGCCATGCTCCTGATGCCCACCAACCCGTCGATGCTCCAGGCACGGGACGCGCTGCTCGCGGCCGACCTGATGCGCTTCGGCGGCGCGAACCAGAAGGAGCTCTGGCTCGGGTACGCACGGCAGGGCTTCGGCGTCAACGCCTCGAGCACGAACACGACGGCGAACACCGACACGGACCCGACTCCGGACTTCGAGCCGCTGGGCACCACGCCGGCGACCGTGAAGTTCGAGGTCGAGAACTACCACGGTGACGACGTCAGTGCTCGGATCTACGTCGGTCACTACGAGGCGCGCGTCTCGCCGATCGCGGACACGAACCCCGCGACGACAGGCGCGATCAACCTCGACGACACGGCGAAGTTCGCGCCCGGAACGTACGAGCTGATCGCGCATGCGCCCGGTTACGGGTTCCATCGCTTCCGCGAGACGTTCAAGTCGGGCAAGGACTACGAGCTCGACATCGAGCTGCCGACCAACTGGGCGTCGCTGACGTCGGGTGCGACGGCAACGACGACCGACGGGGCGGCAACGGTCAACAACCTGATCGACGACACCGAGGGCACCAACTGGGCTGCCCCGGCGACGAACGTCGGCGGCGCGAGCTCCGTCGACGGGAAGACCGCAACGATCGACCTGGCCGGCACGGACGACGTCAAAGTCCGGTACGTCCAGGTCAGCGCGCATCTCTCGGCGGGCCAGAGCCGCTTCGCGGCCCTGCGCTCGTTCGAGCTCTGGGCGTGCAACGACGACAAGGGCGACGACTGCACGGACGCCGCCGACTACGACAAGGTGTATACGAGCCCCGCGGACGCCTTCCCGGCAAGTCCGCCCCGGCCCGTGGCACCGCACCTGATCCTGCGCAAGTTCGACGTGAAGGACTTCCACGCCACGCACATCAAGTTCGTCGTCAAGACGAACCAGTGCACGGGCGGCCCTGCATTCCAGGGCAATCAGGACGCAGACCCGGCGAACAACGCCGACTGCGACACGAACGTCCCCGTCGGCAACGCGCGCGACATGGTCCGCTCCACTGAGCTGCAGGTCTTTCGCAGCTCGGCGGACATCGACGACTAGGCCGACCGCCTAGTTTACGAACGGAGAGGGCCGGCAATCGCCGGCCCTCTCGCTTGCTGCTGCTCCTAGACCCTGGGGAGCTACCGGCGGGTGCGCACGAGCCCGGCGGCCGCCTTCCCGGGCGACGCACCGCGGCCCGTGGCTCCGCAGCTGATCCTGCGGCGCTTCGACGTGCCGGACTTCACCGCGACGCACGTCCGGCTCGTCGTCCGGACGACCCAGTGCACGGGCGCGTCGCAGTACCAGGGCGATCAGGACGCCGATCCGCTGAACGACCCCGACTGCGATACGAACGTGCCCGGCAACTCGACCAGGAACTTCGCGCGCACCGCGGAGCTCCAGGTCTTCCGAGCGTTCCCGGACATCCGGAACTGAGTCTCGGCTCTCGGACGGTGGGGCCGGCGGTGGCCGGCCCCACCGTCTCTCGGAGACGGGCCGTGCGTGGCATCGTCCGGGCGATGCAACCCGTCCTCCTCGTCGTGAACCCCGGCGCAAGCTCCGTCTCGCCCGAGACCGCCGCGCGCGTCGAGAGCGCCCTCGGCGGCGGCGTCGAGGTTGCGTGGACCGAGCGGCGCGGCCACGCGACGGAGCTGGTTCGCGAGGCCGACGCCCAGGCCGTCGTCGTCTTCGGCGGCGACGGCGTCTTCAACGAGGCGCTGAACGGGCTTCCCGACGGCCTGCCGATCGGACTCGTGCCCGGCGGCGGCTCGAGCGTCCTCCCCCGGGCGCTCGGCCTGCCGGACGATCCGGAGGCGGCCGCGCGACGGGTCGCCGAGGCGCTTCGCGCCGGTCGCGGCCGGACGATCTCGCTCGGACGCGTGAACGGTCGCCGGTTCGCCTTCGCGGCCGCGCTCGGCTTCCCGGCCGAGGTCGTCCGGCGGGTGGACGAGCTCGGCCGCGGGCGGCGGGGCCGACGGCCTCCCGACCGCGTGTTCCTCACGACCGGCCTCCGGATCCTCGCCGAGCGTCGTGGCCGGCTTCCGCCCGAGATCGAGGTCGAGGGCCACGGGCGGACGGCGTTCGCGCTCGTCGCGAACGGCGATCCGTACACCTACCTCTGGCGCCTCCCGGTGCGGGCCGCTCCGCTGGCGAGGTGGGACGGCGGGCTGGACGTCGTCGGGCCCCGCTCCGTCGGCCCGTTCACGATCCCGCGCCTGTTGCTCGCCGCGCTCACCGGCCGGACGCCAAGGGCACGCGGCGTCCTCTACCTTGACGACGTGGAAGCCATCGAGCTGCGCGCCGACCGGCCGCTGCCCCTCCAGGTCGACGGGGAGGATCTCGGCGACGTCGACCGTGCCGTCTTCGCGTCTGAGCCGAATGCCGCAAAGATCCTGATCTAGGTGCCCCTCCGAGCAAGACATGCCTGCTTCTGGCCCGCGATCACGCGGCGCCAGAGCCGACCCTCCTCCTCGCCAAGGCTGTCCAGCCTTGGCTCGTCGGAGTGCGCGCTCTGGCTTGGTGCTCGCGACCCAGAAGGCGGGGCGGCCTTACTCGAAGGGGCACCGAACGTCTAATTAGAGACGTGGCCGCGCCCCCCAAGGACCCCGGGCTCGATCCGCTCCGCGCCGGAGGTGCGGTGCTCGGCGTGCTCGCGCTCCTGGCGGTGGTGGCGCTCGCCGCGTCCGCCGGCGGCCCGGCGACGAGCGGTGCGGGCCGCGACCTCGCCGATCCGCTCGCCACCCTGCTCTTCGTCCTCGGCGGGGTCTGGGTCGCGGCGCTCCTCGTCGCCTCCCCGATCATGTCCGGCCTGACCCTGACCGGAGAGGAGCCGAGGCCGCGCCGCTGGCACGGCAACGTCCTCGCCGGCGTCGTCTTCCTCTCGCTCGTCCTGGCCGGGTTCGCCGTCCTGCGCAAGCTGCGGCCGGGAGCCGGCGACGAGGCCGCCCCCGAGGCCGGCCCGGGCCAGACGCCGACGACCCCGGAGGCGACGGGCCGGGTCCCGCTGATCGATCCGGCCTCGATCGACTGGCTCGTGGTCGGGCTCGTCTTCGTCGCCGCGCTCGTCGGGTTCGCCATCCTCGCCGCGGTGATCGTCCGGCCGAGAGGGCGCTCGCTGCCGGAGCTGGAGGCGCGCCGGAAGCTGGAGCGGATGCTGGACGAGACGCTCGACGACCTCCACCGGGAGCGCGATCCTCGGCGCGCCGTGATCGCCGCCTACGCGCGGATGGAGCGCTCGCTCGGGACCTACGGGCTGCCTCGGCGGCCGGCCGAGGCGCCGCTCGAGTACCTGGGCCGCGTCCTGTCCGAGCTGACGGGCAGCGCGGCGGCGGCGAGGCGGCTCACGCGTCTCTTCGAGCGCGCCAAGTTCAGCGAGCACGCGATCAACGCGAGGATGAAGGAGGACGCGATCGCAGCGGTCGGCGCCGTGCGGGACGAGCTGCGCGCGCTGACGGTCGCATGACCCGCAAGCTCCTCCCGATCCTCGGCTTCGGGCTGCTCGCGACCTTTCTCGCGGTCGTCGCCCTCGTGGCGGCACCGGAGCGCCGCGAGCTGATCCTCGACCTCTACGTGCTGGCACTCGGCGGCATCGCGGTCGTCCGGCTCGTCGGCCTGACCCGCCGCCGCCTGCAGCCGGGGGAGCGCTCGGAGTTCGAGGATGCGCTCCACCGGCAGTCGCGGCGTCCGGTGCGGATCGCCGAGCGGGACAAGCTGGCCCGTGAGGTGCAGCTCGGCACGCAGACCGCCTTCGACCTGCACTACCGCCTGCGCCCGACGCTCGTCGAGATCGCGAGGAACCGGCTCGCCGGGCGCGGCGTCTCGCTCGAGAGCGAGCGGGCGCGGGCGATCCTCGGTGACGAGGCGTGGGAGGTGCTGCGGCCCGACCGCCCGGCGCCGCGCGAACGCAACGCACCCGGGATCGGAGCCGCGGAGCTCGAACGGCTGGTCGGGTCGCTTGAGAGGATCAGGTAGTGGACGCGGAAGTCTTCGGCGAGCGCTGCGACTCGATCCTGAGCGAGGTCGAGCGGGCCGTCGTCGGCAAGCGCGACGCGCTCGAGCTCGTCCTCCTCGGCCTCCTCGCGGACGGCCACGTCCTGATCGAGGACTACCCGGGGCTCGCGAAGACGCTGATCGCGCGCTCCTTCGCGCAGGTGACGAGCATGGAGTTCGCCCGCATCCAGTTCACGCCGGATTTGATGCCCTCCGACGTGACGGGCGCGTCGATCTTCGACCAGCGGAGCGCCGAGTTCGAGTTCCGTCCCGGGCCGGTCTTCACCAACCTCCTGCTCGCCGACGAGATCAACCGTGCGCCGCCCAAGACCCAGGCGGCACTGCTCGAGGCGATGCAGGAGCGGCAGGTGACGAGCGAGGGCGTGACGCGGCCGCTCGACCGCCCATTCCTCGTGCTGGCGACGCAGAACCCGATCGAGTACGAGGGGACCTATCCGCTGCCCGAGGCGCAGCTCGACCGCTTCCTGCTCCGGATCGGCGTCGGCTATCCCGACCGGGACGAGGAGTGGCAGATCGTCGAGCGGCGCGTCGAGCGGGAGACGGACGAGGTCGTCCTCGGGCCGGTCGTCGGCCGCGAGGAGCTGCTCGAGCTGCAGGGGGCGCTCGAGGGCGTGCACATCGCCGAGTCGGTCGGCTACTACATCGTCGACGTGGTCGCGGCGACGAGGACTGCCGCCGCCGTCGACGTGGGCTCGAGCCCGCGCGGCACGCTCGCGATCTTCAAGCTCGCCCGCGGGCGAGCGCTCCTCGAAGGGCGCGATTTCGTCACGCCCGACGACGTGAAGGCCGTGGCCGTGCCTGCGCTGGCGCACCGGCTCACGCTGCGCCCCGAGCTGTGGGTGCAGCGGATCCCGGCCGAGCAGGTCGTGCGCGACGTGCTCGAGCAGGTGCCGACGCCGGCGGCCGAGGACGTCACACCGACCGAGGCCGAGTCGGCACCTCAGTAGCCGTGACCCGGACGACCTCGCCGAAGCTGACCGCGTACGCGGGGCTCGCGGCATTCGGCCTGCTCGCCGCCGTCGCGCTCGGGCGGCCGGAGCTCGCCGTGCTGGCGGCGCCGTTCGCGCTCGTCACCGCGCTCGGGCTCGCGCTCGCGCGCGAGCCGTCCTTCCGCTCGTGGTCGACGTTCGACGCGGAGCGAACCGTCGAGGGCGGTAGGGTCGCCCTCGAGCTCGAGCTCCGCTCGGAGGTGGCGGTTCCGCACGCGGACGTGGCGGTCGCCCTCCCCGAGGGCGCGCGGGTCGTCGACGGCCCGAACCCCGCGCTCGTCCGCGTCGGCGCCGGGCAGAGCCTCGAGCTCGCCTGGCGCATCGAATGCGACCACTGGGGCGCCTACGACCTGGGAGAGGCGGTGGTGCGGAGCCGCGACGCGCTCGGGCTCTTCGTCTACGAGCAGCGGGTCGGCCGGCCGCAGCCCTTGAAGGTCTATCCCTCGGCGGAGCGGCTCCGATCGGTGCTCCGACCGCTGGCGACGCAGCCGTCCGCGGGGAACCAGGTCGCCCGCAACCGCGGCGAGGGGATCGAGTTCGCCGACCTGCGCCCGTTCGTGCACGGCGACCGGCTGCGCCGGGTCAACTGGCGCGCAACCGCACGGTCGGGCGAGCTCTGGGTGAACGAGCTGCACCCGGAGCGGAACACCGACGTCGTCCTCTTCCTCGACACCTTCGTCGAGGCGAGGCGCGACGACGCCGGCACGCTCGACCTCCAGGTGCGCGCGGCGGCGACGCTGGCGGAGCGCTACCTCGCCCACCGTGACCGTGTCGGCCTCGTCGTCTTCGGCGGGATCCTGAACTGGCTCACCCCGGCGACGGGGATCATCCAGCGCTACCGGATCGTCGACGCGCTACTCGACGCGGAGATCATGCTCAGCTACGCGTGGAAGGACATCGACGTCGTCCCGCGGCGGACGCTGCCGCCGCAGGCGCTCGTCGTCGCGCTCTCGCCGCTTCTGGACGACCGGGCGCTGGCGGCGCTCACCGACCTCCGGCGCCGGGGCTTCGACGTCGCCGTCATCGAGATCTCGCCCGTGCCCTTCGCGCCGCATTCGGACGACGGCGCCGACCCGCTCGTCGAGCGCCTCTGGCTGCTGCGCCGGGCTGCGAGGCGGACGGCGTTCCACTCGCTCGGCGTCCCCGCCGTCGAGTGGCGCGAGCACGAGGCGCTCCAGTCCGCGATCGAGGAGGTGGCCACATTTCGTCGGGCCGCGCATCTCGCACGCCGCTAGCCACGGGGATCGGCGCGGTGCTCGCCGCGGCCGTCGTCGGCGCCTGCGCCGTCGCCGGCGCCGGGGAACTGGCGCTGCTCGCGACCGGGCTGACGGCGGCCGGGACCGCCGTCCTGGCCGCCGGGCTCTGGCGTGGTCGCCCGATCGTCGTGCCGTGGGTGTTGCTCGCCCTCGGGGGCGCGGCGGCCGCGTCATTCGCCGAGGGCGGCGATCCGGCCCGCACGCCGCTCTTCGCCGCCGGCCTCCTCGCCGTCGGAGAGCTCTCCTACTGGTCGCTCGAGACCCGGCTGGGCCGGCCGGCGGTCGGAGGGATCGCCGCCCGCCGCCTGGCGTTGCTCTCCGGGCTTGTCGCGGGCTCGATCGCCCTCGGCGCCGTGCTCGTCTCGGTCGCGAGGGTCGACGCGGGAGGAGGCCTGGTGCTCGAGTCGGCGGGCGTGGCGGCCGCGGTCGCGCTGGCGGCCGCGGTGCTCGCGCTCAGCCGCCGCGCCGCCTGAGCATCGCCCCGCTCGCGAGCAGCGCCCAAGCCGCGAAGGCCGCGATCGCCAGCTCGTCGAGCGAGAAGGCCGCCGAGAGCTGGAGCGCCGCCGCGCCCAGGCCGGTGTAGGCGAGCCACCGCGGGAGGGCGCCGGTCGAGAGGATCCCG
>DASSSO010000092.1:0-9122 GCA_035776735.1 Gaiellaceae bacterium
CGGCGGCGCGGCGGGCGGCTTCGTGGCCTCGAGCGCCGAGGTCGTCGACGTGCTCGCGCAGCGCTCGCGCCCGCAGCTCTTCTCCAACGCGATCCCGCCGGCGGTGGCCTGCGGGGCGCTCAGGGCGGTTCAGGTCCTGCGGGAGCAGCCCGTGCTCGTGCGGCGGCTGCACGAGAACACGCGGTCCTTCCGGGACCGCCTGCGCGAGGCCGGCTTCCGGCCGCTCGACGGCGAGGCGGCGATCATCCCGATCATCGTCGGCGAGACCGCAGCCTCGATGGCGTTCAGCGAGCGGCTGCTCGACGAGGGCGTGTTCGTGACCGGCTTCGGGTACCCCGTCGTGCCGGAGGGGACGGCGCGGATCCGGGTGCAGATGTCGGCCGCGACGACCGACGAGCACCTCGACCGCGCGCTCGCCGCCTTCGAGACGGTCGGCCGGAGCGAGGGCCTGCTCGCGGCCTAGTCGCTGCAGGCTCGTACCCTTTGCGTTGTGGTTACGGCGCAAGCAGCTCTCGGAACCGGTGAGCGCGACCGCCTGATCCGGTGGGCGAGGCTCCTTGCCTGGTCGAGCCTCGTCTGGATGACCGCCGAGGGCGTCATCGCCCTCGTCGCCGGGTTTGCAGCGGGAAGCATCGCGCTGATCGGGTTCGGCTTCGACAGCGCGATCGAGGGCATGGCGAGCGTCGTCATCATCTGGCGTTTCTGGGGCGCTCGGGCCCTCTCGGAGCGCGCGGAGCGACGCGCGCAGAAGCTCGTGGCCGTGCAGTTCTTCATCCTCGCGCCCTACGTCGCCGTCGAGTCCGTGCGGGCGCTGGTCACCGGCCACGAGGCGGAGACGAGCTGGCTCGGCATCGCCCTGACGATCACCAGCGCGGCGCTCATGCCCGCCTTCGGGATCGCGAAGCGCCGCATCGGCGCCAGGCTGGGCTCGGCGGCGACCAGGGCCGAGGGCACCCAGAACATGCTGTGCGCGTACCTGTCGCTCGCCGTCCTCGCGGGCCTGCTCGGCAACACCCTCGTGGGCGCGTGGTGGCTCGACCCGCTGGCGGGCCTCCTCATCGCCTACGTCGCCCTACGCGAGGGCCGCGAGGCCTGGAGAGGGGAGGAGTGCAGCCACTAGCTGCCGGTCGCCGGACGGCCTACGCGAGTACCCGTTCGGCGGCGAACGCCGGAAACGGCGCCAGCGGCCGGAAGCGCGCCTGGAAGAAGCGGAGGAACCTCGGCTCGTAGACGAGCTCGAGGCCCGGAATGTCGTCCGCGACGGCCAGCACCCGGGCGACCGTCTCGGCGACGTACGCGAGGTGCTCGCCGGTGTAGACCCGGCGCGGAAGGGTGAGGCGGACGAGCTCGAGGCCGTCGTACGGCTCGTCGCCGTGCTGGCCGGAGACGATGCCCCGCTCCATCGTCCGCACGCCGCCGGCGAGGTAGATCGCGGCGGCGAGGGTCTGCGCGGGGAACCGCTCCTGGGCGAGCTGCGGCAGAAAGCGCTTCGCGTCGACGAAGACCCCGTGCGCGCCGACCGGCACGACGATCGGGACGCCCGCCTGCTCGAGCAGCTCGCCGAGGTAGGCGGCCTGGCCGACGACGTGGCGCACCATCGGCTCCTGCGCCGACTCGAGGATCCCCTGCGCGAGCGCCTCCATGTCGTGGCCGGCGATCCCGCCGTAGTGGGGGAAGCCCTCGTATACCACGACCAGCTCGCGCGCCCGCTCCGCGAGGTCGTCGTCCTTCACCGCGAGGACGCCGCCGATCGGGACGAAATGATCCTTCTTGGACGAGAACACCGCGCCGTCGCTCAGGTCGGCGATCGCGCGGATGATCTCCGGCAGGGTGCTGTCCGCCCAGCCGGGCTCGCGGTCCTTGACGAAGAACGCGTTCTCCGAGATGCGCGTCGCGTCGAGGAAGAGCGGTACGCCGTAGATGCGCGTCAGCTCGCGTACAGCGGCAAGGTTGGCGATCGAGAACGGCTGCCCGCCGGCCATGTTCACGCAGGCCTCCTGGCGGACGAACGCGGTCCCGTCCCGGCCGTGGTCGCGGAGTACGGCCTCGAGCGCCTCGAGGTCGATGTCGCCCTTGAAGGGGAAGCGCGCGGTCGGGTCGGTCGCCTCCGCACAGGCGACGTCGACCCAGATCCCGTCCAGCAGCTCGACGTGCGCGCGTGAGGTCGTGAAGTAGAGGTTCGAGGGCACGCGCTGGCCCGGCCGCACGAGCAGGCGCGAGAGCAGATGCTCCGCGCCCCGGCCCTGGTGGGTCGGGATCACGTGCCTGTAGCCGTAGACGTCGCGCACAGCCTGCTCGAGCCGGAAGAAGCTGCGCGAGCCCGCGTAGGCCTCGTCTCCGAGCTCCATCGCGGCCCGCTGCTCCTGGGAGAGCGCGGAGGTGCCGCTGTCGGTCAGCAGGTCGACGAAGACGTCGTCGGACCGGAGGAGGAAGGTGTTGTACCCCGCCTCCGCCAGCGCGGCCCGCCGGCGCTCGGCCGAGGGCAAGGCGATCGGCTCCACCACCTTGCTCTTGAACGGAGGAACCATCGCTCTCAGGATCGCGGCCGGCGCGCCGCGCGCACATCGGGCCGCCCGCCGATTCGTTTGTGGACAACTACGGACGCGGCGCTCGATGATTCCGGCCCATGGAGCTGTGGATCGCCGTGTCGTTCGCGCTCGCGTTCGCGCTCACGAACGGCCTGCACGACGCCGCGAACGCGATCGCGACGCTCGTCGCGACCCGTGGCGCGGGTCCCGGGCCTGCGATCGTGCTCTCGGCGGTGTTCAACATGCTCGGCGCCCTGCTCGTCGGAACGGCCGTCGCCGACACGATCGCCGGCATCGTCACGGTCGACATGGCGGAGGCGGTCGCCGTGATCGGCTCCGGCGCGCTCGCCGCCGTCCTCTGGAACCTGCTGACGTGGTGGCGGGGCCTGCCGTCGAGCTCGGGACACGCGCTCGTCGGAGGGCTCGTGGGCGCGGCGCTCGCGGCAGAGGGCCTCGACGCTGTCCGCTGGGGCGGGCTGGACGGCTGGAAGCCGGTCGGCGTCTTCGGGGTGCTGATCGCGCTCGCGGTGTCGCCGGTGCTCGGGCTGGGGTTCGGCTTCGGGGCGATCCGCCTCAGCGGGGCCGTGCTCCGCCGGGCGACCCGCCGCGTCCGGCGGCCGATCCAGGGGGCCCAGTGGGGAATGTCCGCGGCGCTTTCCTTCAGCCACGGGGCGAACGACGCGCAGAAGGCGATGGGCGTCGTCGGCGCGCTCCTCGTCGCCGACGGCAGGCTGGACTCGTTCGGTGTGCCGCTCTGGGCGATGGTCGCTTGCGGCGCGGCCCTGACGGTGGGAACGGCGATGGGCGGCTGGAGGATCGTCCAGACGATCGGCCGGAGGATCTTCCGGCTCGCGCCGATCGACGGCCTCGCGAGCCAGGCGGCCTCGACCGCCGTGATCCTCGGCTCCTCGTACGCGGGCGCGCCCGTCTCCACCACGCACGTGGTCGCCTCGTCGGTCGTCGGCGTGGGCGGCGGGCGGCGGCGCTGGGGCCACGTCCGCTGGGCAGTCGTGCGGTCGATGGGCTTCGCCTGGCTGCTGACGCTTCCCGCGACCGCAGCGCTCGCGGCGGTTACCTTCCTCGTTTGGACGGAGATCGTGTGACCCGCCGCCGCACCTGGTTCCTCCCCGCGTCGCCCGACGTGCTCGGGATTCTCGGCGGCCAGACCGCGATCACGATCGACGGGATGGCCGCGCTCGTCGCCTGGGCGCAGGGCGATCCCGAGGCCGCCGGCCGCCTCAGGGAGTGCGAGCACCGCGCCGACGACCACAAACGGGAGCTGCGAGGCGCCCTGACCGTCGCGTTCACGACGCCGCTCGAGCCCGAGGACCTGTTCGAGCTCTCGCGCGGCCTCGACCGGGTCCTCAACGGCGCGAAGAACGCGGTCCGCGAGGCGGAGGTGATGGAGACCGCGCCGGACGCGGCGATCGCGGAGATGGCCGCCGAGCTCGCCGAGGGTGTCCGGGAGCTCGCCGTGGCGATCGCGGCGCTCGGCCGCGGCGAGCTCGACGAGACGACCGAGTCCGCGAGCCGGGCCGCGAAGAGCCAGAGCCGCATCGAGAAGGTCTACCGGGAGGCGATGTCCGCGCTGATCGCCGTGGACGACCTGCGCGAGGTCGCGGCCAAGCGGGAGCTCTACCGCCGGCTCGCCCGCGCGAGCGACGACCTGCGCGAGGTCGCCGAGCGCGTCTGGTACTCCGTCCTCAAGCAGCGCTGAGGGTTTCCCCGTAGCGCGATCAGCGCTCGCCCGGATGCTCGGTGGCCGTGGGCGGACGACGATCGGCTTCATGGCGACCGCGAAGGAAGCCGACCTCGCCGGCCCCGGCATCGGCGACTACGCCGAGCTCGAGCGGATCCTTCCGGACGACTACGTCCCGGCGCTCTCCCCGAGGGAGACGATGCGGGCGCTGTACGCCGCCAAGCGGCTGATCGAGGACCGGCTCTGCGAGGAGCTGAACCTGACGCTCGTGCAGGTGCCGCTCATCGTCGACGCGTCGAGCGGCGTGAACGACTACCTCGACCGGGACGGCTCGCGGACGCCGATCCAGTTCCACATCTCGAACGACCGCGACCAGCACCCGATCGACGCCGAGGTCGTCCAGGCTGCCACCAAGTGGAAGCGCATGGCACTGCGGCAGTTCGGGATGGAGCCGGGCGAGGGTCTCCTCACGGACATGCGCGCCGTGCGGAAGGACTACTTCCTCGACCACGACCACAGCGCCTACGTCGACCAGTGGGACTGGGAGCGCGCGATCGCGGCCGAGGACCGCACGCTCGACCACCTGACGCAGACGGTGCGCGCGATCTGGCGCGTGCTCAAGGACGCCGAGACGATGCTGCGCGACGGCTGGCCCGAGCTTGCCGCCCACCCGGCGCTGCCCGACGAGCTGACCTTCCTGCACGCCGAGGACATCCTCGCCGCCTACCCGGACCTGCCCCGCAAGCAGCGCGAGACGCAGATCCTCCAGGAGTATCCGGCGATCTTCATCTACGGGATCGGCTGGCCGCTCGCGGACGGCTACCCGCACGAGCTCCGCGCCGCCGACTATGACGACTGGTCGACCGAGACCGTGTCGGCCGACGGGCGCCCGATGCACGGGCTGAACGGCGACATCCTCGTCTGGAACCCGGTCACCCGGCGGCGGCACGAGCTGATGTCGGGCGGGATCCGCGTCACGAAGGAGTCGCTCGTCAGGCAGCTCGAGCTGTCGGGCCAGCTCGACTTCCTCGAGCTCCCCTACCACCAGGCGATCATGCGCGACGAGATCCCCCTTTCGATCGGCGCCGGGATCGGCCAGTCGCGCACGATGATGCTCCTGCTCCGCAAGGCGCACCTCGGCGAGGTCAGCGTCACGGTTTGGCCACAGGTCCTGAAGGACATGTGCGCCCGCAGGAACATCAACGTGCTCGAGTAAGGGCTAGCTCAGCTCGTCGGCGTAGTGCGGCTGAAGCTGGCGGTAGACCGTCAGCCCCGGCGCCCGGCTCTGGTTCGTGTACGGGTACTCGACCAGCCCGCCGGGGCGGCGGTCGCCCACGGCGCGGCGCTCGTTCTCGATCGCGTGCTCGACGCAGATCGTGGGACAGCCCCCGTCGGGCTCGAACACGATCGCCCCCTCCGCCACGTCGAAGTCGTAGTGCACCACCTCGAACGCGGCGAGGTTGGGGCACCCCTCGACCGAGCAGCGGTGCGTCTCAACCCACATCGCCCGCCTCCAGCCGCACGCCGGCGGCGCGGAGCTGCTCGGCGATCTTCATGTGGTCGAGATCGATCACGCGCGCGACCGCGTGCGCGATCGCGTGGAGCGTCGGGACGCCGCCCTCGGCGCGCATCGCCATCGTGAGCTCTGCCTCGAGCCGCTCGCGGAGCTCCTGCTCGCTGAGACCAAGTGCGCGGTACGCGACTGCCATCGGTGCTCACCTCCGTTCGTCGTCACTCCGAGGGTCGCCGATGGCGCGGCGCGCGGCATCGGGGTCGGCCCTGACCCGCGTGGGCGGAACTACGCCTCGGCGACCGAGAGCACGGCCGCACCGCGGACCTCTCCGGCACGCAGGCGGTCGAGCGCCTCGTTCGCGGCCTCGAGCGGGAAGGCCTCGACGTGCGTCCGCACCGGCACGCGCGGCGCGAGCTCGAGGAACTCCTCGCCGTCCCGGCGCGTGAGGTTCGCGACCGACCGGATCGACCGTTCGCCCCAGAGGAGCTCGTACGGGATCGCCGGGATGTCGCTCATGTGGATCCCGGCGCACACGACCGTCCCGCCCTTCGCCAATGAGCCGAGCGCGAGCGGGACGAGCTCCCCGGCTGGGGCGAAGACGATCGCGGCGTCGAGCGGCTCGGGCGGGGGCTCCTCGGCCGCGCCCGCCCACTCGGCGCCGAGCGAGCGCGCGAACTCCTGGCCCGCCGAGTCGCCGGCGCGGGTGAAGGCGAACACGCGGCGTCCCTGGGAGTGCGCGACCTGCGCGATCACGTGGGCGGCCGCGCCGAAGCCGTAGAGCCCGAGCCGCGGAGCGTCGCCGGCGAGGCGGAGCGCCCGGAAGCCGATCAGGCCCGCGCAGAGGAGCGGCGCCGCCTGGAGCACCGGGTAGCCGTCCGGGAGGCGGAAGCAGAAGCGGCTGTCGGCGACCGCTGCCTCGGCGAAGCCGCCGTCGAGGTGGTAGCCGGTGAACCGCGCGCGGTCGCAGAGGTTCTCGCGGCCGCTGCGGCAATAGCGGCACTCGCCGCACGTCCAGCCGAGCCAGGGGATGCCGACCCGGTCTCCCCGCGAGTGCCGCTCGGCGCCCGCGCCGACCTCGTCGACCATGCCGACGATCTGGTGCCCGAGGACGAGCGGCAGCTTCGGGTCGGCGAGCTCCCCGTCGACGATGTGGAGGTCGGTGCGGCACACGCCGCACGCCAGCACCCGGACGCGCAGCTCCCCCGGGCCCGGTTCCGGCAGCGGCAGCTGCTCGAGGACGAGCGGCTCGCCCGGTCGTCTGAGAACCATCGCTCGCATGCGCTCTCAGTGGATTCTCCCGGACGCGTTCGGTGCCTACGCGGATGCGCGCGGAAGCGCTCGGCCGCAGGCTGAGGGCGAAGGAGGTGCCCATGTCCACCCACGCACTCCCGACCGTTGCTCATCCGTCAGCCCGCCGGCTCGCCGCCTCACCGGCTGCAGCGCATGCGCTCTGGCTCGCCGGCGGCTTCCTGCTCGGATTCCTCGTCCCGTTCGTCCTCGCCGACACCCTCGAGCTCCAGCGGGACGTCTACTACGGCATCTATGCGACCGTCGTCGCCGTCTACGTCGCGCTGTGGGCGCGGACGACGGGCCTCTCGCTGCGCGCGGCCGCCTCGAGGCGGCTGGCGTGGGCGGTCGGTCTGGGCGTCGGGGTCGGCGCGATCCTGGCGCTCATGGTCTGGCGAACCGAGGACTCGACGCCGCGCCCCGACGGGCTCGAGCTCGCCGCCGCCGTCGTCTGGCGCGGCCTGGTCTACGGTGCCGCCGACGGGCTGCTGCTCTCGGCGTTCCCGATCCTCGCGGTCTTCGCGGCGTTCGCCGGGACCCGGCTCCGCCGGAGCAAGGCCGGGACGGTGCTCGTGGCGCTGGTCGCGCTGAGCGCGTCGCTCGCGATGACTGCCGCCTACCACGCCGGCTACGGCGAGTTCCGGAGCGCGAAGATCGCCAAGCCGGTCGCCGGTGACGTCGTCTGGAGCGCTCCGACCCTGCTGACACTGAACCCGGTCGGCGCCCCGATCGCGCATGCCGCGATGCACTCGGCGGCCGTGGTCCACAGCTACGAGACGGACACGTTCCTCCCGCCGCACCCGGCCGACTGACGACCCTTCGTGGCGCGCTTCGAGCCGGACGCCTGCGGCGTCCGGCTCGAGGGACTGTCCCTCGGACCCGGCGCTTCGGGACCTGGAGTTCGTGCCGATTGTGTGACGGACCGAGTCGGCGCGCGGCGGCCGGCCTAGGGTTCGGACGTGTCGCGCCGTCCCCGCACGTCCCGGGGAGACGGCACGGGTGACTTCAGGCGATCGGGGTCGCGCGGTCCAGGGGCCCCGCCCTCGACCTCGACGCTCTCGAGCCGGACGCCTGCGGCGTCGGGGTGCGTGATCTCGTCCGACAGCTCGACCGAGACCTCCGCGCCCTCCGCGACCGTGCCGGCCGAGGCGCGCTCGAAGTGCTCCCGGAAGTGGTCGGGCGTGAAGTGCGAGAGCGCCCCGCACCAGACGCGCACGGCCGTCACGCGCAACGCGCCCTCCTCCGCCGCGACCTGCTCGATCTGACGCATCAGCCCGTCCATCAGCGCCTGCTCGTGCACTACGCCCCAAGCTCCTCCAGCAGCAGCTCGACCGTCTCGTCCACGGCGCCCGCGACCGCCGGGGTCAGTTCGGCTCCCGCGGCGATGCTCTCCGCCTCGATCCCGAAGACGACGAGCCGAGCCGGCAACCGGCCGAGCGCCCGCGCCAGCTCGATCGCCTCGCCGACGCCCAGCGTGTGTGTCGAGGCGGCCGACAGCGTTGCGGGCAGCGGCTCGTCCGACGCGTCCAGCCGGTGCACCGTCCCGGGCGGGGACCCCGACCGGACCGCGTCCACCACGAAGACCTCGTCCACGCCGTCCCAGGCCTCGACGAGCGAGACGGGCTCGCCCTCGAGCTCCCTCACCTCGACCCCGGCCGGGGCGCGCCCGCGCAGCCGCTCGGCCGCGACGAGCCCGGCGGCGTCGTCGCCCTGCCACGCGTTCCCGATCCCCAGCACGAGGGTCAGGCGCGGTCGACCTCGAGCTGGAGGAAATGCGTGGCGCACGAGATGCAGGGATCGTGGTTGCGGATCGTCTGCTCGGCCAGCCGGGCCAGGCCATCGTCGTCGAGGTGGAGGTTGTCCTCCACCACGTGCCACACGTCGTGCTCGATGGCCCGTTGGTTCTGCGACGTGGGCGGCACGATGCGGGCGTCGACGATGGTGCCGGCCCCGTCCAGCTCGTAGCGGTGGTAGAGCAGGCCGCGGGGCGCCTCGGTGCAACCGTGGCCGACGCCCGCCCGGGGCTCGATCTGCACCGCGGGCGTGTCGGGCTCCTCGTAGGTGTCGACGATGCGCAGCGCCTCCTCGCAGGCGT
>DASSSO010000097.1:0-25722 GCA_035776735.1 Gaiellaceae bacterium
TCGAGGGCTGGGAGGCGGATGACGTGATCGCGACGCTCGCAACGCGGGCCGACGCGGCCGGCCTGCGTACCTGCGTGGTCTCGACCGACCGCGACGCCTTCCAGCTCGTCACGGACAACGTCACGCTGATGATGACGCCGCGCGGCGTCGCCGACGTCAACGTCTACACGCCCGAGCGCGTGGAGGCGCGCCTCGGGATCACTCCCGAGCAGATCCCGGACTTCATCGGGCTCAAGGGCGACACCTCGGACAACATCCCCGGCATCCCCGGGATCGGCGACAAGACCGCGTCGCAGCTGATCCAGCAGTACGGCTCCGTCGAGGGCGTCCTCGAGCACGTAGAGGAGCTGACGCCCGCGCGCCGCAAGAACATCTCCGAGAACGCGGAGCAGGCGAAGGTCTCCAAGGAGCTCGCGACGATGCGCCGCGACCTCGAGCTCGACTGCGATCCCGCCGAGCTCGTGCTCTCGCCGCCCGACCGGTCCAAGCTGAAGGAGATGTTCCGCCAGTTCGAGTTCCGGGGGCTGCTGAACCGGGTGGACGACCTCGACGCGTCGATTCCCGCGGCGCCGATGGTGGTCGAGGGCGTCACCGTTCCCTGGCGGGAGGGCGAGCTGCCTACCTCTGGCGCGATCGCGTCGGAGGACGACCGGGTCGCGATCGCGACGCCCGACGGCGTCGTCATCGGTGCCCGTCCCGCCCGGCTCGGGGCTTTCGTGGCCCACGACGCTAAGGCCCAGCGCGTCGAGCCGGAGGAGGACACGCTGCTCGCCGCCTACCTGATCGACCCGGGCCGCGCGACGTATGAGCTCGACGACCTGGCGGCCGAGTACGGGATCGAGCTCGTGCCCGACCCGCCGACGGACGAGGACACGGCGGCGCTCGTCCGCCACGCGGCGGCCACGCTGCGGCTCGCGGAGCCGCTCGTGGCCCGCCTCCGGGAGCGCGGAGCGGAAGAGCTCTACCGCGAGGTCGAGCTCCCGCTCACCCAGGTGCTCGCCGACATGGAGGACACCGGCGTCAAGATCGACGAGTACCGGATGGGCGAGATCACGGCGCGGCTCGCCGACCGGGTCGAGGAACTCGAGCAGAACGCATATGAGCTCGCCGGCGAGGAGTTCATCCTCGGCTCGACGCAGCAGGTCGCCCGGATCCTCTTCGAGAAGCTCGGCCTCACGCCCGACCGCAAGGGCAAGACGGGCTATTCGACCGACACCCGCGTCCTCCGCAAGATCCGCGGCGAGCACGAGATCGTCGGCGTGATCGAGGAGTGGCGCGAGTACTCCAAGCTCCTGAACACGTACCTCGGGCCGCTGCCGACACTGATCTCCGAGCGCGACGGCCGGCTGCACACGACCTTCAACCAGGCCGTCGCGTCCACGGGGCGGCTGTCGACGACGAACCCGAACCTCCAGGCCATCCCGATCCGGACCGAGCTCGGGAAGGAGATCCGCTCGGCATTCGTCGCCGAGCAGGGCCACAAGCTGCTCTCGGCGGACTACTCCCAGATCGAGCTGCGGATCCTCGCGCACGTTTCCGGCGAGCCGAAGCTGCGGGAGGCGTTCGCGCGCGGCGACGACATCCATGCGGCCACCGCGGCCGAGGTGCTCGGCAAGGCTCCGGCGGAGCTGACGACGGCCGACCGCTCGACGGCGAAGATGATCAACTTCGGGATCGTCTACGGGATCTCGTCGTTCGGCCTCTCCGAGAACCTCGAGATCTCGCGCGAGGAGGCGCAGGAGCTGATCGACACCTACCTGGCGCGCTTCCCGCACGTGCAGGACTTCATCCAGCGGACGATCGAGCAGGCGTCCCGCGACGGCTACACGACGAGCCTGCTCGGCCGGCGGCGCCCGGTGCCCGAGCTGCGTGCGTCGAACCGCCAGACGCGGTCGCTCGGCGAGCGCCTCGCCGTCAACTTCGTCATGCAGGGCTCGAACGCGGACATCATCAAGAAGGCGATGGTCTCGATCCACCGCCGGCTCCGGGACGAGGGGAGAGGCGCGAAGCTCGTCCTCCAGGTGCACGACGAGCTCCTGCTCGAGGTGCCCGACAAGGAGATCTCCGCCGTCAAGGACCTCGTGCGCGAGGAGATGTGCGGCGCCTTGGACCTCGACCCGCCCCTCGCCGTCGACGTCGGCGTGGGGGAAGATTGGCACGAGGCGAAGAGTTGATCGCAGGTCGACTCAGCTGGGGAAACCTCCCGGTTTCCCCAGACTCCTTTCACCTGTCGGTTTCGCGGACGAGCGCTACTCGCCGGCACGAGGCCAAGAGCTG
Organism: Gaiellaceae bacterium; assembly: GCA_035776735.1. GTDB lineage: Bacteria > Actinomycetota > Thermoleophilia > Gaiellales > Gaiellaceae > JACDAN01. The sequence goes on from DASSSO010000097.1 coordinate 2,278, forward strand.
AACGTCCAGCTCGCAGACGGCTACAAGATGTTCGTCGAGCCGGTCGGCGACGAGGGGCTGCCGCTCGTCGTCCTCCACGGCGGGCCCGGGCTCGACCACACGCACCTGCGGCCCTGGCTCGACCCGCTGGGGGACGAGTTCCGCGTCCTGTACGTCGACGAGCGGGGGCAGGGGCGAAGCGAGCGCGTCGACCCGGCGACGCTCAGTCTCGAGGTCTTTGCCCGCGACGTCGACCTGCTCGCCGAGGCGCTGGAGCTCGAGCGCTTCGCCCTGCTCGGCCACTCGTTCGGCGCGATCGTCTCGACCTGGCACGCGATCAACCTCGGCACGGCGGCCGGCTACGTCATCTCGGGCGGAGGCGACTCGAGCGAGAACCTCATGGCCGACGTCGAGGCTTCGCTCGAGGCGATGGGCGAGGCAGGCAAGCCGATCGCCGAGTCCTGGGAGTGGGAGCAGACGGTCGAGACGCCCGAGCAGAGCGCCGAGCTGATGCGGGTCCAGGCGCCGTTCCACTTCCACGGCCCGCCGCCGTCGGGTTTCGCCGAGGACACGGTTCACGCGCCGGAGGTCCTCCGCTACTTCGCGTCGGCCGGCTACGGCGACTTCGACTACACGCCCGAGCTCGGCAAGGTGTCGAAACCGACGCTCGTCCTCGTCGGCGAGCACGATCGCGTTACGACGCCGCGTGCCGCCGGCATCCTCCACGAGGGCATCCCGGGAAGCGAGTACGCGGAGCTTCCGAACGCCGGCCACATGAGCATGGTGGAGGCGCAAGACGCCTATCTAGGCCGTGTCCGCGACTTCTTGCGCCGCGTCAGCTAGCGGAAAATCCGCAGATATACTGCGCCGCTCGTGGTGAGCGACATCGCCGACAAGCAGCACGTGGACGACCCCGAGGTCTGGACCACCGGCCCCGAGGGCGAGCTGATCCCGGACTACGAGTCCACCTTCCCGACGATCAACGAGGGCGAGGTCGTGCACGGCACCGTGGTGCGGGTGGACAAGGACGAGGTGCTCGTGGACATCGGCTACAAGTCCGAGGGCGTCATCCCGCTCTCCGAGCTCTCGATCCGGCGGTCGGTCAACCCGGAGGACGAGGTGAAGGTCGGCGAGGAGGTCGACGCGCTCGTCTTGACGAAGGAGGATGCGGAGGGACGCCTCATTCTCTCCAAGAAGCGCGCCCGCTTCGAGCTCGCGTGGAAGACGATCGAGCAGAAGGCCGAGTCCGGCGAGGCGATCACCGGCCGGGTGATCGAGGTCGTCAAGGGCGGCCTGATCCTCGACCTCGGCGTGCGCGGCTTCCTGCCCGCGTCGCTCGTCGACATCCGCCGTGTCCAGGACCTGGACGAGTTCCTCGGCCAGGAGCTGCGCGCGAAGGTGATCGAGCTCAACCGCTCCCGGAACAACGTCGTGCTGTCGCGCCGCGCCGTCCTCGAGGACGAGCGCAAGGAGCAGCGGCAGCAGATCCTCGACCGGCTCCAGCCCGGAGACGTCGTCGAGGGCCAGATCTCCAACATCGTCGACTTCGGTGCCTTCGTCGACCTCGACGGGATGGACGGCCTGATCCACATCTCCGAGCTCTCGTGGAGCCACGTGAACCATCCGTCGGAGGTGCTCGAGATCGGGCAGACGGTGCAGGTGAAGGTGCTCGACATCGATCGCGAGCGCCAGCGCATCTCGCTCGGCCTCAAGCAGACGCAGAGCGACCCGTGGCAGCAGGTGCTCGACCAGTACAGCGAGGGCGACGTCGTCGAGGGGAAGGTGACGAAGGTCGTGACGTTCGGCGCCTTCGTCGAGATCATGCCCGGCGTCGAGGGCCTCGTGCACATCTCCGAGCTCGCCCAGCACCACGTCGAGAACCCGCGCGAGGTCGTCTCCCAGGGCGACCAGGTGCAAGCGAAGATCATCGAGGTCGACGCCGAGCGCCGCCGGCTCTCCCTCTCGCTCAAGCGGGTCGAGGGCGAGGGCCCGACGCCGGCCTCCGAGCTCGGCCTCTCCGACGAGGTCTTCGCGTCCGAGCCGGCGGCCGAGAGCCCGCTGGCCGAGACGACAGGCGCAGAGCCCTCGCCGGAGCCCGTCGCCGGGGTGGAGGAGCCGCAGCCGGTGGCCTCCGACGAGGCTCCTCCCGAAGAGCCTCAGCCCGAAGAGCCTGAGCAGCAGTAACGGCCGCCGCCCGATCTCGGTCGCCATCACCGGCGGGATCGGGGCAGGAAAGAGCGAGGCGCTCAGGGCGTTCGCCCGCCACGGCGCCGCGGTGGTCTCGAGCGACGAGATCGTCCACCACCTGATCCGGTCGGACCCGGAGGTGAAGGCGGCGATGCTCGAGCGTCTGGGCGAGGGGATCCTCGGCGAGGACGGCGAGATCGACCGCGCCAGGGTGGGGGAGATCGTCTTCGGCGACCGGGAGGCGCTCGCCTGGCTGGAGGCGCTGCTCCATCCGCGCGTCTCGGCGGAGTACCTGAACTGGCGCGAGCAGCTGGCGAAGCTCCCCGCGCCGCCCGAGGTCTGCGTGACCGAGGTGCCGCTTCTCTACGAGGTCGGCGCCGAGGACCGCTTCGACAAGGTCGTGGTGATCACGGCGCCGCGCCTGCTGCGCGAGCAGCGGACGAACGTTCCGATGGCGGGACGCTCCGACCGCCTGATCGACGACCGCGAGAAGGTGAAGCGCGCGGACTTCTCCTACGTGAACACCGGCGGCCTGGAGGAGCTGGACGCCTGGGTCGCCGGCGTCATGGAAGAGCTGCGAGCTTCGCGCGGGCCTGCCCGGCGGTGACGACGTTCCCCTTGGCCTCCGCGCCGGCGACCGCCAGCTCGAGGACCGTCCTCGCGTCGCCCGGCTCGAGGTAGTCCACGACCTCGACGGCCGCCACCGGCCCGTCGAAGGTGTCGAAGCCGGTCGCGAGGTCGATCACCTCGGCCGCCAGGTGGGCAGCTTCGTGCGCTGCCCCCCGGGCTGCCGCGACCTGGGCCTTCGCGATGCGCCAGTAGAGCTGCGTGGTCACGTCGTCCTCGGCGCCGATTCGTCTTGCCTCGTCGGCGAGCTCCGCGGCTTCGGCGTGCTTGCCCTGCTTCACGAGTGCGAGCGCGAGCAGGGCGGCAACGGTGGAGAGGTAGCCCTGCTCCCCGGCGGCCGACAGGATCGCGTGCGCCTCGCGGAGCATCCGCTCGGCCGCCGGCGCATCGCCGGCCAGCAGCTCGATCATCGAGGACGGCTGCGCGATCGCGGCGTACTGCACCCGCTGGCCGAGCTCCCGCAGCGCCTCCCGGCCCTGGGCGGCGAGCGCGCGGCCACGCTCGAAGTCGCCGGCGAGCCCGAGGAACGTGCCCTCGACGACGAGCAGCTCCGTCCGCGCCGTCTGGTCGAGGTCGAGCGACTCGGGGAGGTCGCGGCACTCTCGGACCGCCTGCTCGACCGGGGTCGAGCCCCAGAGCATGACGAGCGCGATCCAGTGAACGGTCTGGGACTTCAGATGGACGGCGTCCAGCGGCCGGGCGTGCTCGAGCGCGCGCCGCAGGAGCAGCTCTCCCGTCTCGTTGTCGCCGAGCCACGCGTGGACGATGCCCAGGCGCAAGAGGGCCTCGGCGAGGAGCGCCTCGTCGCCCAGGCGCTCGGCCTCGGCGGCGATCTCCTCGATCAGACCGAGAGGCTCGGCCATCGTCCCTCCCTGGAGGAGCCCCAGCCAGATCCTGCCGAGGCGGGCGTGCAGCCTGGTCGGGGCGTCGCCGCGCTCCTCGGCGGTTCGATACAGCTCGTCGGGCCGTTGAAAGTCGCCGCCCTCGGAGTACGCGCGCGCCAGGTCGGGGAGGAGCGAGACCGCGTCCGGATCGCCTTCGGGGAGCAGCTTCACGGCTCGTTCCAGGAGGTTGATCGTCGCGTGCACGTCGCCGCGCTCGTTCGCCCGCCGGCCGGCAGCCGCGAGCAGCGCCGACGCCCGTCTTGCCAGGTCCCTCGTCCTGTCGTCCACCGGGCCGAGGTCGGCTCGGTGGCGGTACGCCTGCTCGAGGTGGTAGCCGATGATCTCCTGGAGCTCGGGGCGCGTCGCATCGACCCGGGCGGCGAAGCCCTCGTGGAGGTCGGCGCGCTGCTCCTTCGGGAGCGCCTCGTACGCGGCATCCCGCAGCAGGAGGTGCTTGAAGCGGAACGCGTCGTCGGCCGCGGGCCGAACGAGGTCCTTGCGCACGAGCGACTGCAGCGTCTCGGGGAGGCGCCGGGCGAGCGGCTCCGGGAGCAGCGAGACCAGCGCGTCGCGGTCGAACTCCTGGCCCTGCACCGCCGCGCAGTCGACGACCGCCCGCTCTTCGACCGGCAGCCGGTCGAGCCTGGCCGCGAGCAGCGCCTGGATCGTCGGCGGAACCGCGACGTCGCCGTTCACCCCCTCCGTGATCATCGCGAGCATCTCCTCGACGTAGAGCGGATTGCCCTCCGCGGCGGCGGCGATCCGCTCCTTGAGCGCCGAGTCGACGTGGGCGAGCAGGAGGTTGTCGACGAGCTGCGCGGACTCCTCCCGGCTCAGCGCCTCCAGCAGCATCGTCGTCGCATTCAGCTTCCCGCCCCCCCAGCCAGGCCGCGCGTCGAGCAGTTCCGGCCGGGCGACGCAGACGAGCAGCATCGGCGCGTCACGCGCGAGGTCGGCGACGTGGTCGACGAGGTCGAGGAAGGTCGGCTCCGCCCACTGGAGGTTCTCGAAGACGACCACGAGCGGGCGCTCGCGCGACAGCCGCTCGAGGATGCGGCGCGTCTGGAGCGCGATCTCGTCTCGCTTCGCCCGGAGGTCGAGCTCCGATGCGAGCGGTGCGATCTCGGAGAGGGGCCAGTACGTGATCCCCTCGCCGTACGGCAGGCAGCGGCCTTCGAGGAACGTCGCGTCGACGCTGCCGCGCAGCTCGCGCACGAGCCGCGACTTGCCGATCCCGGCCGGCCCGAGGAGCGTGAAGAGGTACGCCACCCGCTCGGAGACCGCGTGGTCGAACGCGCGCTGGAGCTGAGAGAGCTCGTTCTCGCGTCCCACGAGGGGAGAGTCGAGCCGCCTGGGAATGAACTCCGCGCCCTCGACCAGGCCGGTGAGGCGGTACGCCGTCAGCGGCTCGGACTTCCCCTTCGCGTCGAGCGGCTCCACGGGCTCGGCATCGACCGCGTCGCGCACGAGGCGGTGGGTCGACTCGCCGAGCAGGGTCTCCCCGGGCGCAGCCCCTTGCTCGAGCCGCGCCGCGACGTTGACGGCGTCGCCCACGGCGAGCGTCTCGCCCTCGCCGGTGACGACCTCCCCGGTGTTGACGCCGATCCGGCTCTCGATTCGCACGCCCCAGTCGCGCTCGAGCTCCTCGTTGAGCCGCCCGAGCGCCTCGCGCATGTCCGCCGCCGCCCGCACGGCGCGAAGCGCGTCGTCCTCGTGGACGACCGGGATCCCGTAGACCGCCATCACAGCGTCGCCGATGAACTTCTCCACCGTCCCGCCGTGGCGCTCGATCGCCTCGCGCATCGCGTCGAAGTAGCGGGCCATGACGCGGCGCGTCGACTCGGGGTCGAGCCGCTCGCCCATGGCCGTCGAGCCGGTCACGTCGCAGAAGAGCACCGTCACCGTCTTGCGCACCTCGCGGGGCGCGGGGGCGGGCGCCAGCTCGGCGCCGCACGATCCGCAGAAGCGAAAGCCCGTGGGGTTGTCCTGCCCGCAGCTCGGACACCGCGCCATGCAGCGATTTTACGATGATGCTGAAATGACGCTTGACAGACATCAAAATGATGTCATACTGTCGCCATGGAGACGGCACGGTTCATCGCAGCGCTCGAGCGCGACCTCGCCGCAGTCGCCGCCGTCGGCGACGAAGAGACCGCGGCAGCTGCCGAGCGCCTGATCCAGGCTCTGCGCGGCTCCGCGGGCATGCGCCTGATGGAGACGCTGGGCGAGGCGGCGCTGGAGATCAGCGACCAGCTGCCCGAGGGCCACGTGGAGGTCCGGCTCGTCGGGCCGGACCCGCAGCTCGTCTACGTCGGCGCGGAGCCGGTCGAGCCGGCCGCCGTCCCGGCGGAGGACGGGCTGGCCGCGAGGATCACGCTCCGGCTCTACGACAGCCTGAAGCGTGAGCTCGAGGCTGCGGCAGCCCGTGAGGGCATGTCGCTCAACGCCTGGCTCGTCCGGGCGCTGTCGCGCAGCGTCTCGGCACCGCAGCCGCGCACCAGAGGCAATCGACTGACCGGTTACGGCCGGAACTAGGAGGGGATCGGCATGGCGTTCTTCCAGCTCCCGTTCGGACACGTCGAGGTGAAGACGGACCCGCGCCCGCCGCGGCGCCGTGGAAAGCGGCGGCCGTGAGACACGAGACGTTCTCGACTCCCGGCCCGGTCACGCTCGACATCCGCATCCCCACGGGCGACGTCGAGATCGAGACCGACGACGCAGCGGAGACCGCTGTCGAGCTCGAGGCTCGCGGGCGAGACTCCGAGGAGCGCGAGCGGGACGCCGAGATCTCGATGCGCCCGCGCGGCGACGGCTACGAGGTCCGGGTCGAGGCAGGCCGCGGCGGGGGGCTCTTCCGCCGAAACGGCGAGTATCGCGTTCGCGTTGCGGCGCCACACGGCGCAACGGTGCGGGCGAACCTCGCCTCCGCGGACATCTCCGGCCGCGGCAGCTTCCAGGAGGTCGACGTGAAGGTCGCCTCCGGTGACGTCGAGTTCGAGGAGATCTCGGGTGAGGCCGGAGTGAACACCGCCTCCGGCGACGTGCAGCTCGAGCGCGTGGGCAGGGCGAAGGTCAACTCCGCGTCCGGCGACGTCCAGATCGAGGAGTCGGCAGGCGGTGCAGACGTGAACACCGCGTCCGGAGACATCGAGGTCGGCAGCGTCGTCTCGGGCGACGTGACCCTCAACTCGGCGTCGGGGGACATCGAGGTCGGGATCGCGAAGGGGTCACGTGTCTGGGTCGACGCCCAGACGCTCTCCGGGGACACCTCGTCGGAGCTCGACCTCGACTCCGACGCCGTCGAGTCCGACGAGGGCCCGCTCGTCGAGCTGAAGGCTCGCTCGATGAGCGGGGACATCAGCGTCAAGCGGGCATGAGAGGCCCCGACACGATGAGCCTTGTGCCCTCGGGCCGAGCTGGGCGGTGCGAGCCGGCGTCCTCAGTCGCCCCCGTATCTTCCCGATACGGGGGCTCCCTGCGTCCTTGGCTCGCACCCCCATCACGGCCCGAAAACGAAGCACATCGTGTCGGAGCCTCTGAGTCTGGCGGATGAGACTCCGGCGGCGGCGGCCCCCGAGCCGCCGCCGCTCCTCCGCCAACCCGAGTTCCTGAAGCTGTGGGCCGCGCAGTCGATCTCGCAGCTCGGCGACCAGGTGACGCTGCTCGCGCTGCCGCTCGTCGCCGTCCTCACGCTGGACGCCTCGGCGGCGCAGATGGGCTTCCTCGTCGCGGCGGAGCTCCTGCCGCACCTCTTCTTCTCGCTGCTCGCCGGGGTCTGGATCGAGCGTTCGCGGCGACGGCGCCACTTGATGATCCTCGCCGACCTCGGCCGCGCCGTGCTCCTCGCCTCGGTGCCGGTCGCGGCCGCCTTCGACATGTTGAGCTTCCCGCAGATTTACGCCGTCGCGTTTGCGGTCGGGACCTTCGCGGTCGTATTCGACGTCAGTTGGCCGACGCTTTTCATCAGTGTCGTCCCGCGGCGCGACGTCCTCGATGCGAACAGCAAGATGAGCCTGAGCCGCGCGCTCTCTTTCGTCACCGGGCCCTCGGTCGCCGGCTTTCTCGTCCAGGCCCTCACGGCACCCGTGACGCTGCTTGTCGACGCGTTCTCCTATCTTGGCTCGGCGCTCTTCCTCACTCGCATCCGGGCTGAGGAGCCCCCGGTCGAGACGGACGGAAACGGCGTCGTTCGCAGCCTCCGCGACGGGATGAGATTCGTCCTTCGCGATGAGCTGATTCGCGCCGACCTTGCCTGCGCGGCGACGGTCAACCTCTTCAATTTCGTGTTCCACGCGATCTTCGTGCTCTACGCGACCAGAGAGCTGGGCGTCGCGCCGGGGATCCTGGGCGTGGCGCTCGGCGCGGGCGCCGTCGGCGGCATTCTCGGCGCGCTGATCGCTCCCCGGCTCGAACGCATGATCGGGATCGGCCGCTCGGTCGTGCTCGGCTCCGTCCTCTTTCCGGCGCCGCTGATCCTCGTCCCGATCGCGTCCGGCTCCGAGCTCCAGCTCGGGCTGATGCTGGGCGCGGCCGAGTTCTTCTCCAGCGTCGGGGTGATGATCTTCGACGTCTCGGCTGCGAGCATGATCTTCCTGCGTACGCCTGACCGCATTCGCGCCAGGACGGCCGGAACGTTCCGCTTCGTCAACTACGGGATCCGCCCGATCGGAGCGCTCCTCGGCGGCGCGCTCGGCACGGCGCTCGGCCTCCAGGCCGCGCTGTGGATCGGGGTCCTCGGCGCACTTCTGGGCGTGCTCTGGCTCCTGTTCTCGCCGATCCCGCGCCTGCGCGAGGTCGCGGAGGCCGCCTAGTGGCCTCTGTCGAGGCCGGCGCGGCCTGACGGCCGACTGTGTGGGGCGGCCCAGCCCGCCCCACACAGTTCTCTTGCCGGATCGGCGAGGGTCGCGTTACCGTCGCTTCCCTCTGCTCACGACGACGTTGACGCGGCTGCGTACCGGCAGGCGCGAGCCCGCGCGCGGCCGCTGCGAGATAACACGCCCCGCCTTCAGACGGCTCGAGAACCGTCTCTCGACCCGCCCTACCCGGCACCTTCCCCGGACGATCGCAGCGCGGGCCTCTCGAAGCGTCTTGCCGCGAAGCTTCGGCACGACGCAGCGGCTCGTCTGCGTCCGGCGTCCACGGACGACGATGCCCGTGGTGGCGGAGGCCGCCGACCGGGCCCCGTCCGCGTTGGACGCCGTCACGACGACGCGGAGTCTCGCGCCGAGGTGGCTCGTCCGGACCGCGAGCGAGGACGACCGCTCACCGGCGAGATCCAGGCACTCGGCGCCGGCGGCGTTGCACGCCTGCCACTGGTAGGCGTACTGGATGGGCTGCAGACCCGTCCACGTGCCGGTGCTGGCGTCGACGATCCGCCCAACGGCCGCGGTGCCGAACACCTCGGGCGCCGCGGTGTTCGCCGGCCCTCCCGGCCGCACGACCGCCGTGACGTCCGAGTATGCCGTCGACGACCCGCCTGCGTTGGCGGCCGTCACCTCGAGGAACAGCCGGTTCCCGATGTCGGCCGGCGTGACGAAGTACGTCTGTCCGGTCGCGCCGGGGATCAGCTCGCACTCATCCACCGGCGCATCGCACCGGCCCCACGCGAAGGCGAAGCTCGTCGGCGATCCGCCCCACTGGCCTTCCGAGCCGGTCAGCGTCTGTCCCTCGCGGGCGATGCCGCCGATCGACGGATACTCCAGTGCATACGGCGCGGGCGGGTTGCGATTCCAGGCGAGCGTGAAGTCGCCTTCATCGCCGGCGAAACCGCCGACCGCGATCTGGTACGTGACGCCCTGCACGGCTTCGAACACCGCCCGGCTCCCGGCGCCGCACGCGTCGTCGCTGTACGCGACGAACTCGAGCGACGCCAGCGAGGAACCACGATAGACGCCAATCGTCGTGTCGAACGGGCTTCCGCACGTCGAGAAGCTCGCCCAGCCGCTCGATGGCGCCGCCCAGCGGTACCAGACCGACTTGGCGACCCCGCTCGGCTCATCCGCCTCGTTCGAGGCGCCGGCGTTCGTTCCGGGGACGGATCCCTGGTCACCGCTGACCTCCACGGCATTCGCGAAGGAGTCGTTCGGCGGCGCGAGACGGAGCTGGACCTGGAAGATGCCGGTCTCGGCGTCCAGTCCGTCGACGGCGATCCGGTACGTCGTTCCCTCAGTAGCGGCGAAGACGACCCTGCTCTGCAGGCCGCACTCGTCGTCGTTGCTCCCGACCTCCGTGAGGGCATTCACGGCAGAGCCCGTATAGACGGCGAGCAGCGTGTCGAACGCGCTGCCGCACGTGTCCACCGTCGCCTCGCCGCCCGCCGGCGCCGTCCACCGGAACCACACCGACGCGCCGCCCGGCTCGTCGGCGTGGTCCGGCTCGCCCGACTCCTTGGTCGCGTCCTTGTTCGACCCGGATTCCGTGACCGATCGCCCGGTGAGCTCGACGGCCGCGTCGAACGCGTCGTTTGCCGGTGGGACCGCACTCGCACGCCCGGCCAGGAACGCCGCGGCGAGCGCGACGGTCACCAGCGCGAGCGTGCGGGCGAACCCGCGTCTGCTCAGCATGACTTCCTCCCTTCGCTGGTCGGGCGGCGGCAGACCGCCGACCGCCCGGGTGATCGAGGCTTCGGCGGCTCGATCCATTCGGGCCGCCAGTGGGGCTCGCAGCCCTCGGCGCGGAACGCCTCGACGACCTCGAGGTACAGCTGCGCTTCTTCCGCCAAGGTCATGACTCACCCGATCGGCCGAGCGACGAGGATGTGGGCATAGCCGCTCCGGCTGGGCGCCGAGCGCGAGGATCCGAGGAACCGCGCCCGCACCCGCCACCGGCCCGCAGCCGGCGGCCGCCACGAGACGGTCGCACCCACGGAGGTGCGCACGACCCGGTGGAAGTGCCAGCCGGTGAGCGGGTCGAACCGGTCGATCTGGAGCTCGACGCGGCCGCTTGCCGAAGGCGAGACGAGACAGCTGAGCGTCACCGAGGCGCCGGGACTGATCTCTGCCGAGTTGCTCCCGGAGACGAGCACCGAGGTCGAGGTCACGTCGCGGAGCCGCAGTGAGAGGCGGTAGCCGCCGGCGCTGCTCCCCACCGCCCCTTCGACGGCGACGACGTAGCGGCCCCGGTTGAGACGGCGCCGGAACGTGTCGGTACCGCCGGCGAGGCGCGTGCCGGTGTCGGTGAGCACGACCAGCCGGAAGGAACGACCCGCCGTCGAGAGCCGCAGCCGGACCTCGCTGAAGCGCGTGACGTCGAAGTGGTAGAGGTCGAGGACGTCAACCCCGCTCGGCGAGAGCGCGCCGCTGGCGGCGCCGGGTCGCAGTGCCCTGCCGACGCCGACGTCGTCGACGCCCGCCGCCGCGATCTGCAGGCGGTAGCGCTGCCTCGCCGAGCCCGTGGCCGCCTGCACCTCGACGACGTAGCGGCCGCCGCCGTCCCGACCGGGCGTGAACGTCGAGTGCGCTCGGCAGCTCAGGCGCACGACCCGATTCCGGGCGTGCAGCGTGGCGCGCGCGCACGGGCTCGAGCTGAAAGCGAGCCGGTAGGTGGTGCCGCGCCGGAGCCGAACCCACCAGACGTCATTCACGTCGGTGAGCCCGTCCACGGAGTCGCGCACGCCGCCCCGGCGCAGCGCGCGGCCCGGCCGGCGTTCCGGCGCCTCCGCAGCCTGCGCCTGCAGCCTGAACTCGCCCGGCGGCGAGTTGCGCTGCTCGCCGACGGCGATCAGGTAGCTCGCTCCGCGACGAGCCGCGAAACCGAGCAGCGCGCCGCCTCTGCGGTCGGTCGGGGCGCAGGCGACGAGCTCCGTCCTCGAACGAACGCTTCGGAAGACCGCCACGACGGCGTCCAGCTCGTTCACGGCCGAGAGGCGGAGGATGACGCGCCCGCTCGCCGGCCCCGTCAAGCGGTACCAGACCGTTCCGCCCGACATCCCGCAGGCCGGGACGTCCGACGCCCCGCCGGTCGCGCCCAGCGTGGTGGCGCGAACCGACGCGGGAGGGCGCCCGAGGCTGACTGCGCCGCCGCGCTCGTCGTTCGCCGGCGGGAGATGGAGCTCCGCGCGGAGGTCGAACTCGCCGTCGGCCGTCCCCGGGCGCCGGCCGACCAGGATCAGGTAGCCGGCGCCTCGGACCGCTTGGACAGAGACCACGGCCTTGCCACCCGCGTTCACGGTGGCGCAGTCGAGCTCCTGGATGCTGGACGCGCCGCGCCGGTAGATGCGCAAGACGGGCGTGAAGCCCGCGGCAGCCTGAACAGTCGACACAATCGTGCCGTCCGGCGCCGCCTCGATCCGATACCAGACAGTGCCCTCGATCCGGCCGCAGCGTGAGACCTGCGGGTCGAGGCGCTCGACCGTCGCCTCCGCCGTCGTCCCGTGCACGGTCGCAGGGAAGTCAGGCAGCAGGATCGAGTCGGCCCGGTTGTCGTTCGGCGGGGGCGCCGCCAGCGCGGACGGCGCGAGCACGAGCGCCCCGAGGAGTGTCAGCAAGATCTTCATGGAGCCAGGGTGCGCCCGGCCGCTCACGCGCCGCTCATGCGCCGCTCACACCGCCCGACGGCGCGGCCTGTGCGCCGGCGGGTCAAAGGGTGTTCAATGCGGGGACACCGATGTCTCTCGTCGAGGTCCGGCTACTGGGGCCGCTCGAAGCCGGCGTCGGCGGACGCCCAGTCGAGCTGCGCCGAAGAAAGCAGCGCGAGCTCCTCGCGCTGCTGGCGCTGCGCGTGGGCGAGGTCGTACCGACCGACCGGCTGATCGACGACCTCTGGGGTGAGACGCCGCCGAAGGCGGCGGTCGGATCGCTGCAGAACCTCGTGTCCGAGCTGCGGAAGATCCTTCCGCCTGAGGTTCTCGCAACCCGCCCGCCCGGCTACGTGCTCGAGGTCGAGCGCGACGCTGTCGACGCGCACCGGTTCGAGCGGCTCGCGCGCGAGGCGCGCGTCGCTGCTCCGAAAGAGCGTGTCGCCCTGTTGCGGGACGCGCTCGGGCTCTGGCGGGGACCGGCGCTCGCAGACGTGCAGCTCCAGCAGGCCTTCGCCGGGGAGGCGGCCCGACTCGAAGAGCTCCGGCTCGCTGGGTGGGAGGATCGACTGGAGGCGGAGCTCGAGCTGGGTCAGCACGGCCAGACGGTCGGCGAGCTCGAGTCGCTGGTCGCGAAGCACCCGCTTCGGGAGCGCCCGGCCGGGCTCTTGATGCTCGCGCTCTACCGGTCGGGGCGCCAGGCCGAGGCGCTCGAGACCTATCGCCGGGCTCGCGCGCGCCTCGTCGAGGAGCTCGGTATCGACCCCTCGCCCGAGCTGCAGCGCCTCGAGCAGGCGATCCTGCGCCACGACCCGGAGCTCGATCTTCACGAAGCCCCACGCCGGCATGTCCCCCCGTCCGGGCCCGACCGGCGAAAGACGGTGACGATGCTGTTCGCCGACCTCGTCGACTCGACGGAGCTCGGCGCCCGACTCGACCCGGAGGTGCTCCGGCGCGTGCTCGACCGCTACTTCGAGCTCGTGCGTGGCGCGGTCGAGCGCCACGGCGGGGTCGTGGAGAAGTTCATCGGCGACGCGGCGATGGCCGTCTTCGGGATCCCGACGGTGCACGAGGACGACGCACTGCGCGCCGTTCGAGCCGCGAGCGAGCTCCGCGAGGCGCTTGCCGAGCCGAGCGAGGACCTCACCGGGCCGCACGGCATTCCGCTCCAGGTCCGGGTGGGAATCAACACGGGCGAGGTGCTCGTCCGGAGTGCCGAGTCGGGCGAGGCGTTCGCCACGGGCAACGCGGTCAACATCGCGGCGCGACTCGAGCAGGCCGCGCTGCCGGGCGAGATCCTCGTGAGCGAGGCCACACACCGGCTGGTCCAGCATGCAGTCGAAAGCGAGCCTGTGGATCCCGTCGACCTGGGCGGCGCGCTGGGCCGGGCGTCGGTCTATCGGGTCGGCGGAGTCGGAGAAGCCGTCTGGCCTTTGGGCGGGGCCGCGCTCGTCGGCCGGGAAGACGAACTGGCCTGGCTCCAAGCCGCATTCGCCGGCGTGCAGGCCGAGCGGCGGAGCCGTGTCGTGACCGTGCTCGGCGAGGCCGGGGTGGGTAAGAGCCGGCTCGCCCGGGAGTTCGCGGCCACGGCCGGCGAGCAACCGCTCGTCGGCCGGTGCGTGTCGTACGGGGAGGGCGCGACGTTCTTCCCGCTCGCACAGATCGTCCGTCAAGCCGTTCCGGAGCGCCCTCGCGCAGCGATCCTGGCGCTGCTGGAGGGTGACGATCAGGCTCCGATCGTCGCGGAGCGTGTGACCCACCTCACGGAGCCGGCAGCCGGCGCCGCCTCCACCGGTGAGGTGTTCTGGGCCGTGCGACGCTTCCTCGAGGCGCTCGCGCGCGAGCGACCTGTCGTCGTCGTCCTCGAGGACATCCATTGGGCCGAGCCCACGCTGCTCGACCTGATCGAGTACCTCGATTCGTGGCCGGCCGAGGGACCGCTCCTCGTGCTCTGTCTCGCGCGGCGAGAGCTGCTCGAGGAGAGGCCCGGATGGGGCTCGAGGAACGGCGTCCTCGCTCTCGAGCCGCTTTCCGACGCCCAGGCCGGTGCGCTCCTCGAGGCCGGAGCCGCGAGTGTCGACGAGGAGGCACGGGGGCAGATCATCCAGATTGCCGCGGGGAACCCGCTCTTCCTCGAGCAGCTGCTCGCATTCGTCCAGGAGGCCGGCCCCGACGCGCTCGGATCAGTCCCACCGACGGTCGAGGCGCTACTCGCCGGCCGACTCGAGCGGCTCGACCCAGCCGAGCGGGCGCTTACCGAGCGCGCGGCCGTCGTCGGCCGGGACTTCTCGCGCGGCGGGCTGCTCGCGCTGTCACCCCCGGACGAGATCGCGGGACTCGACTCCCGCCTGACCGCACTCGTGCGCCGCGGCCTCGTTCGTGCACTGCGCGGCGGCGACGGCGACAGGTACCGCTTCCACCACATCCTCGTCCGCGACGTTGCCTACGCCGGGACGACGAAGGAAGCCCGGGCGGAGCTGCACGAGCGCTTCGGCACCTGGCTGGAGCAACGAGGCAGAGCTGCGGACGAGATCGTCGGTTACCACCTCGAACAGGCACATCGCTACCGCAAGGAGCTCGACCCCGGTGATTCGCGTGTGGCCGGCCTCGCGCAGCGCGGAGGTCGCGTCCTGGCTGACGCCGGGATCGGCGCGTGGAAGCGAGCGGATGCCACGGCGGCGGGGAACCTCCTCGGCCGCGCCGCGTCGTTGCTCCCGGCCGGCGAGCCGAGACGGGCGGAGATCCTCTGCGAGCTCGGGATGGCGCTGCGCCAGCTTGGCAACGCGTCCGCCGGCGAGGACGCGTTCACCGAGGCAATTGACGAAGCTGCCGCCGCTCGCGACGAGGCTTCGGCTGCGTGGGCGAGAATCGAGCTCGCGCGTGCACGATTGCACCGGGGCGGCGACCCCGAGGAGCTCGTCGCTCTCGTGCAGGAAGCCACGCCGCTCTTGGAGGAGGCGGGAAACGACCGCGCCCTCGGTCGCGCGTGGCGTGCGGCCGGGTATGCCCGCGGCGCGATGCAGGGACGATGCGCGGACTGGCTCGAGGCTTCCGAGCGCGCTCTCCCGTACTACCGCAGATCGGGCTTCTCCACGTCCGGCTGTCTGTCGGAGATCACGTCCGCGCTGTACAACGGCCCAACCCCCGTACCGGTGGCAGAGGAACGTTGCGAGCGGCTGCTCGCGGAGGCGACCGACCGTCCGGGAAAGGCGCACGTCCTCGCACACCTCGCCGGTCTCCACGCATACGACGAGCGCGGAGACGAGGCCCTGCGGCTTCTCGACGAGGCGGAGACCGTCTACCGGGACCTCCGGGACGACTACAACCTGGCCAACACGAGCGGCAGGATCCGCGGCCGCGTCCACGCCCTCGCGGAGGATCACGAGGCGGCGCAGACGGTGTTTCGAAGCTGCTGCGAGACGTTCGGGCGGTTCGGCGACGCCGCCGCGCTCACAAGCGTCGCCGCCGAGCTCGGCGGTTCCCTCTACGCCCAGAGCCGGATCGACGAGGCACGGGAGTGGAGCGCTCTTGCCGAGCGTGAAGCACCCGCGGGCGACGTCGTCGCACAGTTCTCGTGGCGGAGCCTCAAGGCGAAGCTTCTCGCACACGACCGTCGCCCAGCAGAGGCCGAGCCGTTGGCGATGGAGGCGCTGTCGCTCGTCGAGCAGACCGACGCGCTGACGGATCAGGGCGACGTCCTGCTCGCCGTGGCCACCGTCCTCACCGCCGCGAACCGGCCGGCCGAGGCTGCCGAACGAGTTCGGCAGGCGATCGAGCTCTACGAGCGCAAGCAGAACGCCGCGTCGGCCCGGAACGCCCGGGCAAGGCTCGCCGGGGCGCAGGTCGTCTAGCACACGGAAAGCCCCAATTCCGGGGCTTTCCGTGTGGAGCACTCGAGATCCATCTACGGGCCCCCGCCGCCGCCGAAGTTGGCCGCGGACAGAGCGGCCGCGATGCTCGCCAGCAAGATGAGAAGCTGCCTGGCGATCATGGTCTGCCTCCTTCCCCTGGATAGACTTCAGATGTCTAGCCAGAGTAGTAGGCAATAGATGACTATTCAAGTATAGACGAGTAATGATTAAGTTAAGACTAGACAGCGCGTGCTAACATCCTGTTCATGGCACAGCAACCAGGACTTGGAGACCGCATCCGCGAGGCACGGGCGTCGAAGGGCTGGAAGCAGCGGGAGCTCGCGTCGGAGGTCGAGGTCGAGCCGATCACCGTCTCCCGCTGGGAGCGCGGGGCGACGACGCCGGATCTCGACGTCCTCCGTCTCGTCGCCGAGGCGACCGGGAAGCCGCTCACCTACTTCGTCGCGGACGAGGAGGGACGGGTTGCGGCGACCGATGCGGACGGCGCCCTGCGGAAGCTCGAGCAGGCGGCCGAACGGCTCAACGCCGAGGCCGACCGGATCGCCGGCCTCCTCGAGGAAGTCCGCGCCGAGCTAGCCCGCCTGCGCTGAGACGCGGATCATGAGCGCGTAGGCCGTCGCGGTGGGCGGCCGGTCGGCAGGATCCTTGGCGAGCCCGTAGCGAAGCGCAGCCCAGAGAGCCGAGGGGATGTCGTCCCGGGCAGCGCACGGATCCGGCGGCTCCTCCGTGAGGTGCGCCGCCGCCGCTTCCGCGAACGGGCGCGAGCCGAACGGCGGCGAGCTGCAGACGCACTCGTAGAGCAGACAGCCGAGCGCGTAGATGTCGGCCGCCGGTCCGGCGGGCTGCCCCCGGATCACCTCGGGGGCGAGGTAGTCGAGCGTCCCGACCACGCGTCCCGGCGCCGTCAGCACGCTGTCGGCGATCCCTCGCGCGAGCCCGAAATCCGTCAGCGCCGCGCCTTCCGGCCCGAGCATCACGTTCGACGGCTTCACATCGCGATGGACCAGGCCCGCCTCGTGCAGGGTGTCGAGGCCGGTGCCGAGCTCGGCGGCGAGCCGGACGAGGGCGGAGAGGGGGAGAGGCCCGTCGCGCTCGAGCCGTTGGGCGAGCGTCTCGCCCTCGACGAACCGGGAGGCGAGGTAATGGAGACCCTCCGCCTCGCCCGAGTCGACGACTTCGACGAGATGCGGGTGGTCGAGCTGCGCGGCGATCCGTCCTTCCCGCTCGAAGCGGCGGCGGAAGGTCTCGTCTCCCGAGAGCTCTCGACGCAGGACCTTGAGCGCAGCGACGCCGCCCGTGGACCGGTTCGCCCTGAAGACGATCCCCATTCCGCCCTCGCCGAGCGGCGCGACGAGACGATACGGCCCCAGTTCGTCGCCTGGGCGCAGGTCGAGCGCCGCGGCGGATCTCCCCATGAGGCGAGGATAGAGACCAACGTCACGGCTGTGTTACAAACGGTCAAAGATGGCGTTTGTCCCGCGTATCGGCACGGAGTTCGCCGGATACAGGATCGAGGCGTTGCTCGGACGCGGCGGGATGAGCGTCGTCTACCGCGCCGAGAACGCTCGGCTCGGGAACAAAGTCGCGCTGAAGCTCTTGGCCGAGGAGCTCGCGCACGACGAGAGCTTCCGCGAGCGCTTCGTCCGCGAGTCGCGTACCGCGGCGACGATCAACCACCCGAACATCGTCACCATCTACGACGCGGGCGACGAGGACGGGGTCCTCTACATCGCGATGCGGTACGTGCACGGCGACCTCAAGGCCTACCTCAAGGACGAGGGGCCGCTCGCACCGGATCACGCCCTCGCGATCGCGGCTCAGATCGGGAGCGCGCTGGACGCGGCGCACAGCCGCGGGTTGCTCCACAGGGACGTGAAGCCGGCCAACATCCTGCTCGAGCCCGGCGAGCCGGGCGCGCCGCCGATCGCCTACCTGGCCGACTTCGGGCTGACGAAGCATCTCGAGTCTCGGAGTGGGATCACGGCGTCCGGCCAGTTCGTCGGGACGATCGACTACATGTCCCCGGAGCAGATCGAGGGCAGGAAGGTCGACTCCCGTACGGACGTGTACTCGCTCGGCTGCGTGATCTTCGAGTGTCTCGCCGGCGGGACGCCGTTCCGGCGCGAGACCGAGGCCGCCGTCCTCTGGGCCCACATGCGCGACGACCCGCCGCCGCTCACCGAGCTGCGGCCGGACCTGCCGACCGAGCTCGACGACGTCATCCAGAAAGCAATGGCGAAGTCACCGGAGGAGCGGTACGGCTCCTGCCGCGAGTTCGTCGCCGACCTCCGCCACGCCCTCGGCGCCGCGGCCGCCGAGACTTACGCGGGCCGGACGATCGAGGAGACCGATGCGCCCGCAGCAGCGCCGACCGCGGTGCAGCGGCCGCGCCGGCGCCGAGCGCCTCGGCGCCTGCTGCCGGCTGTGGCCGTCCTTGGCGCACTCCTGCTGGCCGGCGGGCTGGGTGCCGTGATCTACGAGCTGGTTCGAGACGTCGAGCCTCGAGTCATCGCGCGCCCGACGGGAACGCCTGACTTGACCGCGGAAGAGGAGATCCTTGCTCGAACCATTCCCGCCCAGGTCGAGCCTTGCAGCCGAGTAGAGCCGCTGACCGAGGACTTCGTAGCAGGCTTTGTCTGCAAGCCCCGTGCGCCGGGTGTGATCAGGGCTCTCTACTACAAGCCGCGTTCAGGTCGTCGGATGGGACCGCACTTCGAAAAGAGGGCGGCGGCGGAAGGGCTCTGGGTCCCCGGGACGGACTTCTCCCCGGTCAGCCACTGCGGGGATCCGCCTGCGGTTAGGGAATGGCGTCGCACGGGGAGAGCTGGGCATCGCTCGGTGAGGATCGGCGAGACAGGCGCCGACGGTCGCTTCCTCTGCTATCGCCAAAACCGATGGGCCTCCATCGAGTGGACCGACAACAACGTCGACGTCTACTCGGTCGCATTCGGCAAGGATCTGATCCGGCTGCGGCGCTGGTGGGAGTCGAAAGCAGGCCCGGTCGAGAGCGGCTAGCCGGAGCGACCCTCCAGCTCGTTCGCCTTCGCGCACAGCGCCGCGAACGCCGCCTGCAGCAAGTCGTTCGCTGCGCCGGCCGCCAACGTCCATGTAAGCGCGCGGCCGAAGCGCGGGCTCAGCATCTGCGTCGAGGCGAGCGCCGCGGCGCTCCAGGTGCCGACGCAGCGCGTGCAGGTGACGAGCTCGCCGACGGCACGCTGGAGGCCCTCGCCGGCGGGGTGCTCGTCCTCGCCCTCGACGAAGGGCTCACGCACAAAGCTCGCGACCCGCTCCCGCGAGAGCGTGCGGGACGCCTTGAAGGTCGCGGCGGAGAGTGCGACCAAGTCGAGCGCCGTGGCCGGCGGCGACCGGCGGGCGAGCGCCGCGACGACGCCCAGGCCGGCGACGAACGTGCCGGCGATCCCCGCATAGGCTGCGTAGGGCGGCCTCTCGGTCGGGATTGCCACGGGGGCTAGCCTTCCCGCGATGCCCGAGTTCAAGACATCGGACGCCTACCTGCCGACCGGCGACCAGCCGCAGGCGATCGAGACGATCGCCGAGGGGCTCACGGCCGGCGACCGCTTCCAGACCCTGCTCGGCGCGACGGGCACGGGGAAGACGGCGACGATGGCGTGGACGATCGAGCAGGTGCAGAAGCCGACGCTCGTGATCGCCCACAACAAGACGCTGGCGGCGCAGCTCTGCAACGAGTTCCGGGAGTTCTTCCCCGACAACGCCGTCGAGTACTTCGTGTCCTACTACGACTACTACCAGCCGGAGGCGTACGTCCCGCAGGCCGACCTCTACATCGAGAAGGACTCGTCCCGCAACGACGACATCGACCGCCTCCGCCACTCGGCCACCTCGTCGCTGCTGTCCCGCCGGGACACGATCGTGGTGGCCTCGGTCTCCGCGATCTACGGCCTCGGCTCGCCGGAGGAATACGAGAGCCGCCTGGTGACGCTCCAGGTCGGCGAGGAGACCGACCGCGACCTGATGCTCCGCAAGCTGATCGACATCCACTACACGCGCAACGACGCCTTCCTCGGTCGCGGCCGCTTTCGCGTCAAGGGCGACGTGATCGAGATCCAGCCCGCGTACGAGGAGTCGGCCTACCGGATCTCGATGTTCGGCGACGAGGTGGAGGAGATCACGCACTTCGACCCGCTCACCGGCGAGGTCTTCGGCCGGCTCGAGCTCCTGAACATCTTCCCGGCGACCCAATACGTCACCTCCAAGCCGACGATCGAGCGCGCCGTCGAGGACATTCGCCACGAGCTCGAGGAGCAGGTGCGGAGGTTCGAGTCGGAGGGGCGGATGCTCGAAGCGCACCGGATCCGCCAGCGCACCGAGTACGACGTCGAGATGATGGTCGAGCTTGGGTTCTGCAACGGGATCGAGAACTACTCGCGGATCCTCGACGGGCGGCCTCCGGGCTCGGCGCCGTACACGCTGATCGACTACTTCCCGTCCGACTTCGTCGTCTTCATCGACGAGTCGCACCAGACGGTGCCGCAGATCGGCGGGATGTACGAGGGCGACCGGTCGCGGAAGCAGACGCTGGTCGACTTCGGCTTCCGGCTCCCGTCGGCGCTCGACAACCGCCCGCTCCGGTTCGACGAGTTCCTCGCGAAGGTCCCGCAGATGGTGTTCGTCTCGGCCACGCCGGGCCCGTACGAGCTCCGGCACTCGACCCGGGTCGCCGAGCAGCTCGTCCGCCCGACGGGGATCGTCGACCCCGAGGTCGAGCTACGCGCGACGCGGAACCAGATCGACGACCTGCTGAACGAGATCCGGCGGCGGGAGGAGCTCGGCGAGCGGACGCTCGTGACCACGCTGACGAAGAAGATGGCCGAAGACCTGACGGACTACCTGCTCGAGTCGGGCGTCCGCGCGCGCTACCTGCACTCGGAGATCGACACGCTCGACCGGATCCAGCTGATCCGCGAGCTGCGCCTCGGCGAGTTTGACGTGCTCGTCGGCGTCAACCTGCTGCGTGAGGGCCTCGACCTGCCGGAGGTGTCGCTCGTGGCCATCCTCGACGCCGACAAGGAGGGCTTCCTCCGCGGCAAGACCGCGCTGATCCAGACGATCGGGCGGGCGGCGCGGAACACGAACGGCAAGGTGCTGATGTACGCGGACAAGCACACGGAGGCGATCAAGAGCGCGCTCGACGAGACGAGCCGCCGCCGCGCCGTCCAGCTCGCCTACAACGAGGAGCACGGGATCACGCCCGAGTCGATCCAGAAGGGCGTCTCCGACATCGCCGAGTTCCTCTCGCTCGAGGCGCCGACGGTGCCGTCGGGGCGGCGGCGCCGCGGCGGTCAGAAGGTCGAGGCGATGCCGCCCGACGAGATCCAGAAGCTGATCGTGAACCTCGAGGAGGAGATGTTCGCGGCCGCCGACGACCTCCGGTTCGAGTACGCGGCCAAGCTGCGGGACGAGATCAAGGACCTCCGCCGCGAGCTCCAGGCGGCGGCCGAAGCGGCCGCCTAGCGGCGCTCGACCGCGCGGCGCTCGTCTTCCTCGCGCTCTCTCCGTTCGCGGTAGGCGATCCGCTCCTGGGCCATCCGCTGGGTTTCGCGACGGCGCGCCTCGACCTCAGGCGGTGTCTTCGGGCGCTTCCTCTTCGCCATCCTCGTCCTCCAGTGCCTGTCGGATGCGAACCAGTTCGTCGTGGATGTCGGCGAGAAGCCTCATGATAGTTGTGACGTCGCGGCCCTCGATCGGCGGGTCCACGCCCGGATCGTGCCGCTGAAGAGATGAGGAGCCAAGACGCCGCATGCGTGTTGGCTCGGATCTGTCACGGCTCGGACACGTACAAGAACGCGATGCACATCTCGTCCGACGAGTCCTCGCCCCAGGTGCGCGGGGTCTTCGTGCGGTTCGCGTGGTCGCACCGGAGCAGCAGCCTGTCCCCGGGGTTGAAGCGGACGGGCTGCGCGAGGTGGTACTCGCGCTGCCAGTGGAACTGCCAGCGGGGGACCGAGACGAGCACCTCGCGCTCGCCGGAGGCGCGCACGACCGTGACCCGGGTCTGCTGTCCGAGGCGGTGCATGTGCGGCAGCACCGAGTGGATCCTGAACCCGTTCGGGAAGTCCATCCCGGCGAGGATCCGGAAGAGGTCCCGCGGCTCGCCCTGGAAGGTATGCGTGACGCGCTTCCGCCGTGCCGGGATGGCGAAGCTGCGTGGGCTGAGGATCCAGCCGGCGTCGACGAACGGCGCGTAGACCGCCCGCCGCTCGACGCTGTCGTCCAGCTTCAGCTCGACCGTGGAACGGTCGGGGCGAACAGTCTTGACGGCTTGGAGGTTGTAGTGGACCTGCAGCACGAGCCGCGATCCCGGGGCGACCTGGATGCCGGTGCCCCGCGCGAAGTCCGTGCCGAACGAGCCGGGCACCCAGCCGGCGAGGAACTGGAACCGCAGCCCCTGCCGTCCGGTCGCGCTCGGCCCCCCGTAGCAGCCGTAGCCCGGGCGCGCGTCCGCGCGTTCCCAGTCGGCCAAGAGCCCTGAGCTGCCCGGTGCGGCCAGGTAGACGATGATGTGGTGCACCTGGCTCGGGCGGCCGGGGCGGACGTTGAAGCCCGTGACGAACCGCTCGCGGTCCGGCGTCCACGGGAGGACGAAGCAGCGGTAGTCGTCACCGGCCCCCCCGCGCTGCGGGCGGTAGGCGACCGGCATCGGTGCCCGGATGTCCACACGGGAGAGGCGCGGCGCGACCGACGGAAGCGCGGGCGCCGGGCGCGAGGCGTCGCCTCTCGGCGCCCGCCGCGCCGCCCAGCGGACGAGCGTGTCGATCTGTGAGTTCGTCAGCGACGGGTCGTAGAGGTAGCGCCGGACGCGCGAGTCCGCGTGCCAGGGCGGCATCGCCCGCGCCTTCACCGCCGCTGCGATCGCGTCCCGGTGGCGGTACGCGTCCCGGTAGCCCGTGAGCTTGAAGGGCGCGATCCCGCCGGCGACGTGGCAGCCGGTACAGCGCGAGTCGAGGATCGGCTTGGCGTCCTGAAAGTACGTCGGCCGAGCCGGCGCCGCCTGGCCGACGACGCCCACCGCGGTGACGGCGATCGCGCCGACGAGGAAGATCCAGAACGCCCTGCGAATTGCCGAGTACCCCCAGTCGAGAAGCGAGATTCACGACCTTTTCACGAGGATATCGCTTCATGTTTCCCCCGGATGCGCGTAGGATCGTGACGTCACGCGACAGGGGAACGAGGGAGAGGAGTCATCTTGAAGAGTTCTCGACTGGGCGCCGCGCTGCTCGCGATCGGCGCACTCGTAACGCTCGTCTTCGCCGGCGCGGGCGCCGGCCACGGCCCGAAGCCGCCGCCGGGGCCGCTCGCCGAGAAGGGGATCATGTTCGCCGCCGACGGCATGCGCCCGGAT
>DASSSO010000207.1:0-22900 GCA_035776735.1 Gaiellaceae bacterium
ATCGACCCGTACGACCCCTCGCTGCTCCAGCCGTCCAGCGTGGACGTCCGCGTCGACCGCTACTTCCGCGTCTTCCACAACGCGCGGTATCCGTACATCGACGTCAAGGAGCCACAGGAGGAGCTCACCGAGCTCGTCGAGATCGACGACGAGCGGCCGTTCATCCTCCATCCCGGCGAGTTCGTCCTCGCCTCGACGCTGGAGCGCATCCAGCTTCCGGACGACCTCGTCGCGAGGCTGGAAGGGAAGAGCTCGCTCGGCCGCCTCGGGCTCCTGATCCACTCGACGGCCGGCTTCATCGACCCCGGCTGGGACGGCCATGTCACGCTCGAGCTCTCGAACGTGGCCAACCTCCCGATCACGATCTACCACGCGATGAAGATCGGGCAGCTCTCGTTCGTGCAGCTCTCCGAGCCGGCCGAGACGCCCTACGGCTCGGGCGAGCTCGGCTCGAAGTACCAGGGACAGCAGGGCCCGACCCCGAGCAAGTACTGGAAGAACTTCGAGCGGGAGCGGGTCTGAAGGTTCTCGTCACCGGTGCGACCGGGTTCGTCGGCCCGAAGGTCGCGAACGCGATCGCCGACGCCGGTCACGACGTGCGGGTGCTCGAGCGAAAGCCCGGCGCCTGGCGGAAGGCGGAGCTCCGTTGCCGCGAGGCGGTCCAGGGAGACATGACCGACGCGGACAGCGTGCGCCGCGCGACCGAGGGGCAGGAGGTCGTCGTCCACCTCGTCGCCATCCGGCAAGGCAGACCGGAGCAGTTCCAGCGCGTGATGATCGACGGGACCCGGAGCCTGGTCCGGGCTGCGAAGGAGGCCGGCGCGCGGCGCTTCGTGCTGATGAGCGCGCTCGGCACCTCCGAGGAGACGAAGGATCTGGTGCCCTACTACGGCGCGAAGTGGCAGGAGGAGCTGGACGTGAAGGCATCCGGCCTCGAGCACGTGATCTTCCGGCCGAGCTTCGTCTTCGCAGGGGACGGCGGCATCCTGCCGACCTTCGCCAAGCTCGCGAAGCTGTCGCCGGTGACGGGGATCGTCGGCAGCGGCAAGCAGCGGATCCAGCCCATCTGGGCCGACGACGTCGGCGCCTACTTCGCCGCCTCGGTCGACAAGCCCGAGGCCGCGAACGAGACCTTCGAGCTCGGCGGGCCGGACACGGTCACCTGGGACGAGCTGTGGCAGGGAATCCGGCGGGTGCTCGGGATCCGGCGCCGCCCGACGATGCACCTCCCGACCGGCCTGATGCGGATCCCGGCGCTGCTGACCGAGCGGCTCCCCGGCAACATCCCGCTCACTCGGGACCTGCTGACGATGCTCGAGGACGACAACGTCGTCACGAACGACCTCGCCGTCCGCACCTTCGGGCTGCCGCTCGTGTCGCTCGACGAGCAGCTGCGGCGCGCGGTCACCTGAACCGCGGGAGCGCGTCGCGGAAGCGGCGCGTCAAGCGTGCCCTCGCCGCGGTCGTCAAGCCCGTCGTCACCTTCGCGATCAGGGCGCGGCTCGTTCGAGGCTGGTCGCTGCTGGAGACCACGGGGCGCAGCACGGGCCGTCCGCGGCGCACGCCGGTCGGGAACGGCCTCGACGGCACGACCTTCTGGATCGTCGCCGCGCACGGCCGCCACGCCGGCTACGTCCGGAACATCGTGAAGGACCCCCGCGTACGGGTGTTCGTCGGCGGCCGGTGGCGCGCCGGAACCGCGCACCTCCTGCCGGACGACGACCCGCTCGAGCGCCAGCGGCGGTTGCCCGGGCGCCTGAACAGCGCGGTCGTGCGGCTGATGTCGACCGACCTGCTCACGGTCCGGGTCGACCTCGACCCGGACTGACGCTCAGGCGGAGACGCGGGCCCGGACGAGCGAGCGGGCCGCGGCGGCGATCGCCTCCGCGTCGATGCCCGCGGCCGCCAGCAGCTCCGCCGGCTTGCCGGAGTGCGGGAGCTCGCGAACGGCGAGAACACGTACCGGCGGCCGGTCCTCCACATCCGCCAGGGCAGCCAGCACGGCCCCGCCGAGGCCGCCCTCGGCCCAGTGGTCCTCGGCGGTGACGATCGGGGTGCGGATCGAGCGGATCGTCGCCTCGTCGAGCGGCTTGACCGAGTAGAGGTCGATCACGCGGGCGGCGATGTCCTCCTCGGCGAGACGGTCCGCCGCGGCGAGCGCCTCGTGGAGCGTGATCCCGGCGGCCACGATCGTGACGTCGTCGTCGTCCGTCGACCGCACCGTCTTCGAGCCCCCGACCGGGAACTCTTCGCCGGGCTCGTAGATCACGCGCGTGTCGGCCCGGGTCGTCCGCAGGAACGAGATCCCCTCGAGGCCCGCCATGGCCCTCACGAGCTTCGCGGCCTGGTTCCCGTCGCACGGGTAGAGGACGGTGGAGCCGTTCACCGCGCGGAACGCCGCGAGATCCTCGAGCGCCATCTGCGACGGGCCGTCCTCGCCGATCGAGACTCCGGCGTGCGAGCCGCAGAGCTTGATCGTCGCCCGGCTGATCGCGGCCATGCGGACGAAGTCGTACGCGCGGGTCCAGAACGCGGCGAACGTGGACGCGAACGGCTTCCAGCCGAGGATCTGGATCCCGACGGCCGCGGCGGCCATCTGCTGCTCCGCGATGTACATCTCGAAGAAGCGCTCCGGGTGGGCGGCCTGGAAGATCTCGGAGTAGGTCGAGTTCGAGACCTCGCCGTCGAGCGCGACGACCTGGCCGTCCTCGCCGCCGAGCGCCGCGAGCGCCTCGCCGTACGCCTTGCGGGTCGCGACCTTCGACCCGACCTCGTAGTGCGGCCACTCGGGCGTGCCCTGCGTCTCGAATCGGTGGCGCTCCGCCGGCTCCGGCTTCGCGACTTCGACGCTGATGTCGCGGACGCCGCCGAGCTCCTCGACCGCCTCCTCGGCGACGGCCTTCCCGTGCCAGCCGCCCTGATCCTCGACCTTGGAGTACCCCTTGCCCTTCAAGGTCTTGGCGACGATCGCCGTGGGCTTGCCCGTCGTCGCCGCCGCCTCGCGGTACGCGGCGTCGATCTCCTCGACGTCGTGGCCGTCGATCTCGATCGCGTGCCAGCCGAAGGCGCGCAGGCGCTCCGAGTAGGACGCGAGGTCCCAGCCGTGCATCGTCTCGCCGCGCTGGCCGAGCCGGTTGACGTCGACGATCGCCGTCAGGTTGTCGAGCTCGTAGAAGGCGGCGTGCTCGAACGCCTCCCACATCGAGCCCTCGGCCATCTCGCTGTCGCCGCAGATCACCCAGACGCGGAAGGGCAGGCGGTCGAGGCGCTTGCCGGCGAGCGCGACGCCGACGCCGATCGGGAGCCCCTGGCCGAGCGAGCCGGTCGCGACGTCCACCCACGGAAGCGCCGGCGTCGGGTGGCCCTCGAGCCGGCTCCCGAACTGCCGGTACGTGCCGAACTCCTCCTCCGAGAGCGCGCCGGCGGCCCGGAAGAGGCCGTAGACGAGCGGTGACGCATGCCCCTTGGAGAAGATCAGCCGGTCGTTCGCGGGGTTCCGGGGGTCGTCGAAGTCGTAGCGGAAGTGCTCTGCGAGCAGCACGGCGGCCAGGTCGGCGGCCGACATCGAGGAGGTCGGATGGCCCGAGCCCGCCTTGGCGCTTGCGCGCACGGCGTCCACGCGCAGCTGCTGTCCCAGCTTCCGCCAGAGGTCTGGATTGCCCATGTAGGGGTAACGTAATCGAGCGATGCGGGTTGCGGTGGCCTTCGACCACAGGGGCGTCAAGCTGCGCGAGCGCGTGCTCGCGGAGCTTGCCGGGCTCGCCCACGAGCCCGTCGACCTCGGCACGGATGCGCCGGAGCCGCCGGTCGACTACCCGGACAAGGCGCGGGAGGTCGGCGACGCGATCCGCTCCGGCGACGCCGAACGGGGGATCCTCGTGTGTGGCTCGGGCGTCGGCGCTGCGATCGCGGCCTGCAAGCTGCCCGGGATTCGCGCGGCGATCTGCCACGACACCTATTCCGCCCACCAAGGCGTCGAGCACGACGACATGAACGTCCTGTGCATCGGCTCGGGCGTCGTCGGCCCGGATCTGGCCGGCGAGCTGATCCGCGCCTTCCTCGCCGCGCGGTTCGACGGCGGCGAGCGCTACCGCAGGAGGCTTGAGAAGATCGAAACGATGGAAAGAGAGGCTTCAGGTGGCCAAGTCACGACTGCATGAGCTCAGCGAGCTCGGGCAGAGCGTCTGGATCGACTCGCTCTCGCGCGAGTGGCTCCGGAACGGCGAGCTCGAGCGGATGATGGCCGAGGACGCCGTCGTCGGCGTCACGTCCAACCCGACCATCTTCCAGAAGGCCCTGTCCGAGGGCGATTGGTACGACGAGCAGCTCCGGGAGCTGCTCGGCGAGGACGCCGACCTCAAGGAGATCTTCTTCCGGCTCGCCTTCGACGACATCCGCGAGGCCTGCGACCTGATGCGCAAGGCGTGGGACGCGGCCGAGGGGCAGGACGGCTACGTGTCACTCGAGGTCGACCCGCATCTCGCGCACGACACCGAGGCGACGATCGAGCAGGCACAGCGCTTCCACGACGCGATCGACCGGCCGAACCTCTACGTGAAGATCCCGGCGACCAAGGCGGGGCTGCCG
Organism: Gaiellaceae bacterium; assembly: GCA_035776735.1. Taxonomy (GTDB): domain Bacteria; phylum Actinomycetota; class Thermoleophilia; order Gaiellales; family Gaiellaceae; genus JACDAN01. The sequence goes on from DASSSO010000207.1 coordinate 4,588, forward strand.
GCGATCGAGGAGATGATCGCCCGCGGGAAGAGCATCAACGTGACGCTGATCTTCTCGCTGGAGCGCTACGCCGAGGTCACCGAGGCGTACATCAGGGGCCTGGAGCGGCTCGTGGAAGGCGGCGGCGACCCGTCGTCGGTCACCTCGGTGGCGAGCTTTTTCGTCTCCCGCGTCGACACCGAGACGGACCGGAGGCTGGAGGAGCTCGACGGCAACGACCACCTGAGGGGAAAGCTCGCGATCGCCAACGCCAAGCTCGCCTACCAGCGGTACAAGGAGATCTTCGCCGGCGGGCGCTGGGATGCGCTCCGCGGCGCGGGCGCGTCGGCGCAGCGGTGCCTCTGGGCCTCGACGTCCACGAAGAACCCCGCGTATCGCGACGTGATGTACGTCGAGGAGTTGATCGGGCCGCAGACCGTCAACACGATGCCGAAGGAGACGATCGAGGCCTTCCAGGACCACGGGGAGATCCGCGGCATCACGCTGGAGGAGGGGCTCGACGAGGCGCGGCAGCTCTTCGCCGACCTCGCGCAGGCCGGGATCGACTACGACGACGTGACACGCGTCCTCGAGGACGAGGGCGTCCAGAAGTTCGCCGACTCCTTCGACGAGCTGCTCGAGGGGATCCGCGCCAAGAAGGAACAGCTCGTCGCCGCGTGAGCACGCTCGCTCCCGCCGAGCTGGTCGAGCGGATCTGGGAGCGGGATCCGTCGGTCTGGACCGGAGGCGACGAGGCGCAATGGCTGGGTTGGCTCGACGAGCCGGCGCGGATGCGCGAGCGCGCGCACGAGCTGCTCGAGTATGCGGCCGGGGTGGGGGCCGAGGTCGACGACGTCGTTCTGATGGGGATGGGCGGGTCGAGCCTGGCGCCGGAGGTGATGCGTCGCTTCTTCGGCGTCGAGCGGTTCCACGTCCTCGACACGACGCACCCGTCGGCGATCCGGCGGCTCGAGGAGCGGATCGACGCCGGCCGGACGCTCTTCGTCGCGGCCTCGAAGTCCGGCACGACGCTGGAGACGCGCTCGCATGCCGACTACTTCCGCCCGAAGGGCGGGCGTTTCGCGGTCGTCACGGATCCCGGCTCGCGGCTGGCCGAGCTCTCGGAGGAGGTCTTCTACGGCGAGCGGACGATCGGCGGCCGCTACTCGGCGCTGTCGGTGTTCGGGCTGCTCCCGGCTGCGCTCATGGGCGTCGATGTCGTCCGCCTTCTCAACCGCACCGAGGAGATGCGCGAGGCGTGCAGGCTCTCCGAGGGGAATCCCGGGCTCGAGCTCGGCCTCTGGCTCGCCGAGCAGCAGTTCCTCCAGGTCGACGCAGGCTTCGGCCTCTGGGTCGAGCAGCTCGTCGCCGAGTCCACGGGCAAGAGCGGCCGGGGAATCGTCCCGGTGCGCGAGGGCGGGGTCGTCCCGGACATCCGCGTCACGGATGCGTACGAGCTCGGCCGGGAGTTCTTCCGCTGGGAGTTCGCCGTCGCCGTCGCCGGGTCGATCTTGGGGATCAACCCGTTCGACCAGCCCGACGTGCAGGCCGCCAAGGACAAGACCCAGGCCGTCCTCTCGGGCCGTGGCCGAGTGACAGTCACTCGGACGCGGCCGGAAGGGTCACTGGACGCCCTGCTTGCCGAGGCGGGTGAGGGACGGTACGTGGCGATCCAGGCGTTCGTCGACCCCGAGCGGGAGGCCGAGCTGGAGCCGCTCGTCCGGAGGGCGCGGGAGACCGGCGCCGCGGTCGCCGTCGGGCTGGGGCCGCGCTACCTCCACTCGACGGGACAGCTGCACAAGGGCGGCCCGGGCACCGGGCTCTTCGTGCAGGTCGTGGACGATCTCGGCGAGGAGCTCCCGATTCCCGGCCGCAAGTTCGGCTTCCGGACGCTGATCGCGGCGCAGGCCGCGGGCGACTTCGAGGCGCTGCAGGAGCGGGGCCGGCAGGTGGTCCGCCTGCGGCTGGAGGACCTCTAGTGCAGCTCGGGATGGTCGGCCTCGGCCGCATGGGCTCCGGGATGACCGAGCGCCTTACCCAGGCGGGGCACGACGTCAAGACCTACGACCCGAACGTCGACTCGACTGCCGGCTCGCTCGCCGAGCTCGCCCAGCAGCTCGACCCGCCGCGCCACGTCTGGCTGATGATCCCCGCCGGCGAGGTGACCGAGAACGCCTTCCGCGAGCTGCTCGGCATCCTCGAGCCGGGCGACGCGATCGTCGACGGCGGCAACTCGAACTTCCACGACTCCAAGCGGCGGGCCGCGGAGGCCGGCGAGCGCAACCTCTTCTTCCTGGACGTCGGGGTCTCCGGCGGGATCTGGGGCCTGCGGGAGGGCTTCGCGCTGATGGTCGGCGGCGACCCCGATCCCGTCGGGCGTCTCGGGCCGGTCTTCGAGGCCCTCGCACCCGAGGGCGGCTATGGCCATGTCGGCCCGTCGGGCGCCGGGCACTTCGTGAAGATGGTGCATAACGGGATCGAGTACGGCCTCATGCAGGCCTACGCGGAGGGCTTCGACCTGATGCAGGCGTCGGAGTTCGAAATCGACCTCGCCCAGGTCGCGGAGCTGTGGCGACACGGCTCAGTCGTCCGCAGCTGGCTCCTCGACCTGCTGGCACGGGCCCTCGAGGAGGATCCCGGCCTCGAGAGCATCCGCGGCTACGTCGAGGACTCGGGTGAGGGCCGCTGGACCGTCGAGCAGGCGATCGACACCGCCGTACCGCTCCACGTCATCAGCGCGGCCCTCTTCGCCCGCTTCGGCTCCAGGGAGGACGAGTCGTTCGCCGCCAAGGTCAACGCGGCGCTGAGGAACCAGTTCGGTGGACACGCAGTCCGTCACACCGACTGAGAACCCGCTGCTCGAGGGGCTCGAGGTCCGCCGGCGGCCCGATCCCTGCGTGCTGACGATCTTCGGCGCCTCCGGCGATCTCACCCGCCGGAAGATCTTCCCGGCGCTCTACGCGCTCGCCTTCCGCGAGCTCCTCCCCGAGCAGTTCGCGATCCTCGGCGTCGCCCGCACCGAGATGCCGACCGAGCAGTTCGTCGCCGCCATGGAGGAGGGGGTGCGCGAGTTCGCCCGCGACGAGTTCCGCTCCGAGGTCTGGGAGCCGCTCGCGGAGCGCACCCGCTACGCCTCGACCGAGTTCGCGGACGAGCACGGAGAGGATCGGGTCGCCGCGACCCTCGGCGAGCTCGACGAGAAGTTCGGCACCGGCGGGAACCGGGTCTACTACCTCGCGATCCCGCCCGCCGCGATGCCCGAGCTCGTCGAGGAGATCGGCGAGCGTCGGACGACGACCGGCTGGAGGCGCCTGATCGTCGAGAAGCCCTTCGGCCACGACCTGCAGTCCGCCCGCGAGCTGAACGAGCTCCTCGGCCGGTCCTTCACTGAGGACGAGGTGTTCCGGATCGACCACTACCTCGGCAAGGACACCGTCCAGAACCTGCTCGCGTTGCGGTTCGCGAACGGGATCTTCGAGCCGGTCTGGAACCGGCAGTTCATCGACCACGTCCAGATCACCGTGGCCGAGTCGATCGGGATCGAGAACCGGGCCGCGTTCTACGAACGGGCGGGCGCGATCCGCGACGTCTTCCAGAACCACCTGCTCCAGCTCGTCGCGCTGACGGCGATGGAGCCGCCCGCCGACTTCTCCGCGGACTCGGTCCGCAACGAGAAGCTGAAGGTGCTGAGGGCGCTCGCGCCTCCGGACCACGAGGACGTCGTTCGCGGGCAGTACGGGCCGGGGCACGTCGAGGGCATGCAGGTGCCGGGCTACCGCGAGGAGGAGGGCGTCGCGCCGGACTCCACGACCGAGACCCTCGTGGCGGCAAAGCTGCGCGTGGACAACTGGCGCTGGGCGGGGACGCCGTTCTACGTCCGCACAGGCAAGCGTCTGCCGCGCCGCGAGACGACGATCGCGATCCAGTTCCAGAGCGTTCCGCACGCGCTCTTCGAGGACGCCACGGAGCTGCGGCCGAACCTGCTGATCGTGCACATCCAGCCGAACGAGGGCGTCTCGCTGGCGATCGGCGCCAAGGTCCCGGGCGAGGGGATGCAAGTCCGCACGGTGCATATGGACTTCCTCTACGGCGGGTCCTTCCGCATGGGCCTGCCCGAGGCCTACGAGCGCCTGCTTCTCGACGCGATGCTCGGCGACGCCACGCTCTTCACGCGCTCCGACGAGATCGAGGAGCAGTGGGCGCTCGTGGACGCGATCATCGGGTTCTGGCAGCGCGACCGGCCGTCGTTTCCGAACTACCCGGCCGGGACCTGGGGGCCGAAGGCGGCGCAGGAGCTCGTCGAGTGGCACCGGTAGCCCACCTCGAGGAGTGGACCGACGACTGCGCCTCGGTCGTGGAGATCGAGGCCGCGCTCGTCGACCTTCGCTACCGGCACGCGCACGCCGGCGAGCCGGACCTGCGCACGAGTGTGCTGACGCACATCGCCTGGGTGCCGCCGGAGTGGCAGGAGGCGGCGACCGAGACTCTGGCGGGCCTCGGCGAGCGGCACCCGTCCCGGACGCTCCTCCTCTTTCCGCAGCCCGACACCGGCGGCGAGGTCCACGCCCGGGTCCTCCTCGAGTGCTACGACCTGCCGGCCCTCGAGCGGCACCTGTGCAGCGAGGTGGTCGAGCTCAGGCTGCGGGGGATCCGAGCGGAGGCGCCCGCGAGCATCGTCGTGCCGCTGCTGCTGCCCGATCTCCCGGTCTTCCTGCGCTGGCGCGGCCGTCCCGACTTCGGCTCGGACGTGTTCGGGCAAATGACCGGGATCGTCGACCGGGTCGTCGTCGACTCTTCCGAGTGGCCCGAGGTCCCGGACGCCTACCGCGAGCTCGCGCACCTCTTCGAGCGGGTCGTCGTCTCCGACATCGCCTGGCGGCGGACGTTGCCCTGGCGGCGGGCGCTCGCCCGCGTCTACCCGGAGCTCCCGGACCGCCTGGTCGGGCCGCCGGCGGAGACGGCGCTCGTCGCCGGCTGGCTCCGTTCCCGCGCCGGGGTTGAGGTCGACGTCGAGCGCGCCGACCAGCTGCCCGTCGGGGAGGATCGGGATCCGAGCGACCTGCTCTCGGACGAGCTCGACGTCTTCGTGCGCGACCCTGTCTACGAGGCGGCCGTCAAGAGCGCGGGTCGTCCCTGATCGCGATTCCGGCGGGCCCGCCCGGGAGCTTCTCGACGATCAGGTAGCCGTCGCGCTCGTCGATCACGCGCTCGAAGTCGAGCTCCTCGTGCCCCGGAAGGAGCACGAACCACTTGGGGTCCGAGCGAACGCGCTCGTACTCGCTCAGGGGGAGCTCCATGCGGTCGGTGCAGGACGTGTCGGCGCACTCGCAGACGAACTCCGCCACCTCGCCGACGAGGCTCAGGCCCTCGCCGAGCTCGCGGAGGCGCTCGTTGACCTCGCGGAAGATGACCTCGTTCCGGCCGACCCGCTTCCCCCTCTGGTCCACGGGCCGATTATGGCGCGGCGCCGCTAGCGGCGGACGATCCGGAAGCGCGGCCCGGCGACGCGAAGCCGGACCGGCTTCGACCAGGTCATCTCGGGCTTCTTCGGCAGCGAGTGGTTCAGGCCGCGGACGCGGTAGTACCAGACGCCCTTCGCGATGGGCAGCACCGTCGCCGTCGCCGGGGTCGTCAGCGAGCCGACCGTCTGCCACGGGTTACCGCGTCTGCTCCATTGGATCTCGTACTCGTGCGCGTTCCAGACGGGCTCCCAGGCGACGATCGGCGTGCCGTAGAACGGCCGGCGAACGCGCGACGCGGAGAGGAGCCGGCCGTTCGGCGAGAGCCCCGAGATGTACGGCGCCTTGTCGCCGAGCCTGGGTGCGCTCGACTGCTTTCCGAACCGGACGGCGCCCGAGGAGCGACAAGCGTCCTCGGCGATCTCGACCTCGCGGTACTCGAGCTTGTCCGGGTCGTTCCGGGACGGCACCGGAGTCACCGGGATGACCTGCCAGTAGTAGCCGCCGCGCGGCCAGGCCGTGTCCCAGAGGTCGATCTTCGGAACCGAGGACTGGCCGGGTGGCGCGGTGCCGCCGGCCTCGTCGGCCGAGACGAACTTCTCGCCGTTCGGCGTCAGCACCTCGGCGCCGGGCCCGTACGCCGGCCAGTCGTTGGCGGCCGACGCCAGCTCTCCGGCCGTGCCGGGGAGCTTGATCGCAGAGCCGACGCGCGGCGCCCAGGCCGGGCTGCCGACGACGCTGCTCGAGTAGACGCGGTTGACGCAGTCCACGTCGGTGAACACGGCCACGCGGAAGAGGTCGAAGCTGGAGCCGCCCCGCGTGTCCCCGTGCCAGAGGAATCCCGGAGTGAGCTCGTGGGCGGTCGGGCTCGGAGCCGCTGCGGGGCTCACGACGGAGCCGGAGGCTGTCCCGAACGTGGAGAGCAGCCCCGGAAGCGTCGGCGGGTTGAGGTTGACGAAGACGTCGCTCCAGGGGCCGTAGCTGACCGCGGGGAGGCCGTTCGGGATGTCCCCGTAGAGGCGCCGGACGGCGCGCACGCGCCAGTCGACGCTGGCCATCCAGGGCATCGTGCGGTGGAACGTGTAGTAGTCACGCTGGTCGGCGACGTTCGTCGTCGTCAGGAAGGTGGACCGCGCGCCGCGGAGCCAGACCTCGTACATCGTCGCGCCCTCGACCGGCGTCCAGCGGATCAGCCCGGGGTACTGCGGGTTCATCGGCACAGGCTTCGCCGGCCAGCGCATGTTGAAGCCGTACGGCCTGCTCCAGCGCCCGGCGCGTCCGCGCGAGTCGATCGCGCGGACGCGTGCGTAGAGGGAGTACGGGTTCCCGGTGATCCACGGGAGGGAGACGGGAACGGACGTCGCGGGTGTCTTGATCGGCGCGTCCAGGCTCTCGCTCGACCAGATCACCGCGCCGTCGTCGCCGACCTCGCTCGTCGAGAGCTCGAACTCGTACCGCTTGGCGCCGGCGACCGGGCGCCACGCGAATGCGGGCGTTCGGGGGAAGGTGTGCCGGTGGAGGCTCGCACGCTCGTCGGCGCGGAGCATGAAGCCGCGCAGCTGCTTGGGGCCGGGGAGGAGCTTCGCACCCTGCGCCGGAGACGCGAAGGCGAGCAGCGCAATCGCGCAGACGAAGGCAAGGCGAACCGCAGGCATGGCCAAGAGGGTTGTCGGCAGGCTCGCGAGTTCAGGCCGTCCCTCGAACGAGGGACGCCCTCTGCCGCCCTCGGCTGCGGGATGCTACGCGGCCGGCGCTTGTCCGTGCAGTCAGGCACTGTCCTGCGCGCCGGCCGCTTGCCTCCCTTCCCGAGGACGGTTCAGCGCGCCGAGGGAAACTTCGAGCGCCTCGCCGGCGGCGAGGACGAGCGCGTCGTCGCCCGGGCGCCCGACGAGCTGGAGCGACGCGGGCAACCCGTCCTCGGCAGGCCCGGCAGGAAGCGCGAGCGCGGGCCAGCCGAGGGCGTTGAACGGGTACGTGAGCCGGATCAGCTCGTCGCGGACGGTCAGCTCGTCCTCGGGCAGGGGCGGTGCGACGAACGCGAGCGTGGGCGTGAGCAGGAGGTCGAGGTCGCCGAGCGCCCGGCCGGCGGCCTCGCGGTAGTCCTCCCTCCGCCGCGCCGCCTCGGCCGCCTCTGCGTCGGTGACGGCGAGGCACAGCTCGAGCTTCGCGCGCACGTTCGAGCCGTAGGCGTCCGCGCTCTCGGCGAAGAGGTCGCGGTGGACGTCGGCCACCTCGCGCATGAAGGCCGCAGCGATCCCTTCGACGAGTGGCAGGTCGACGGGTCGCGCGCCAGGGAAGAGCGCGGCCGTTTCTTCGAGTCGCGTCCGTACGAGCGGATCGCACCGGTCGAGCCACGCGACTCCGACGCGGAGATCCGCGAGGGTCGGGGCGCCGGTGCGGTTGAAGCCCCCGGCGAGCGCCTCCATCATCGCCGCGCAGTCTGCGACCGAGCGTGCCATGGGTCCCGCGTGGTCGAACGTAGGAGCGAGAGGGAAGCACCCGGCGAGCGGCACGAGCCCGTACGTGGGCTTGAAGCCCACGACGCCGCAGCAGGCCGCCGGAATCCGGATCGAGCCGCCGGAGTCGGTGCCCAGCGCGGCGTCGGCGAGCCCGGCGGCGAGCGCCGCGGCCGACCCGCCGCTCGAGCCGCCGGCGATCCGGCCGGATGCGATCGGGTTCGGAACCGTTCCGAAGTGGGGGTTCTGGGAGGTGACGCCGTAGGCGAACTCGTGGAGGTTCGTCTTGCCGACGTTCGTGTAGCCGGCGCGCTCGAGGCGGAGGACCGCCTCCGCGGTCCGGTCCGGCACGTGGTCGGCGAAGAGGATCGACCCGTAGGTGGTCGTCAGCCCGGCGGTGTCGAGGAGGTCCTTGACGGCGAGGGGGATGCCACCCGTCGGGATCGGATCGGGCCGGGCCAGCCAGATGCCCGGCAGTGCGTCATTCGGCTCGGCTTCGGCACGCATGCGCGCGATTCTCGCGGCTAGCGTTCCTGCCGGGTCGAGCGGGTCCCCCCACCCGGGTGGGGGAAGTTCTCAGTCGAGCGCGAGATAGACGAACGCGACGGCCCAGGTGCCTGCGAACAGCAGCAGCGAGAGGCCGAAGAGCGACCAGCCGAGCGCCGTGTTCTTCCGGGCCAGCCCGCCGTGCGGGTCCTCGGGCTCTACCGGCTCCGCCGGCTCGGGGACGGCCTCCGCGGGCGGCGGCTCTTCGACGGGCTCGGTCAGGTCGGTCACAGCACCACCATCGGGTCGACGGCCATGGCCACGAAGAGCAGGGCCAGGTAGGCGAGGGAGTAGTGGAAGAGCCGTCCGGCCTGCGCAGGCACCGTCGACCGCCGGAGCCGCAACGCCAGCCGGATGAACTGCGCGCCGAGGATCACTGCCGCCGCGAGGTAGAGCCAGCCGAACGTTCCCGTCACCGCCGGGAGGAGCGTGAGGCCGACGAGCAGCACCGTGTAGAGCAGCACCTGGCGGGCGGTCTCCCTGTCGCCGCGGACGACCGGCAGCATCGGGATCCGCGCCGCCTCGTAATCGCGCTTGATCAGCAGCGCCAGCGCCCAGAAGTGCGGCGGCGTCCAGAAGAAGACGATCAGGAAGAGGAAGACCGCCGGCAGCGCGAGGTTCCCGGTCGCGGCCGCGTACCCGACGAGCGGCGGCACGGCGCCGGCGGCGCCGCCGATCACGATGTTCTGAGGCGTGGAGCGCTTGAGCCAGCAGGTGTAAACGAGGACGTAGAAGAGGTTCCCGACGAGCGCGAGGCACGCGGTGAGGACGTTGACCGCCGACGCCAGAAGCACGAACGAGAGCGCCGAGAGGGCCAGCCCGAACTCGAGCGCAAGCTCCGGGCTCACCCGCCCGTCCGCGACCGGCCGCGAGCTCGTCCGCTTCATCGAGCGGTCCACGTCGCGGTCGAGAAGGTGGTTCAGCGCGCTCGCGCCCCCGCAGGCGAGCGCCAGGCCGACGAGCATCGCCGCGAACAGCGCCGGATCGGGCAGCCCCTGCGCTCCCACGAACATGCCCGCCGCGCCGGTCAGGAGGAGCAGCGACATGATCCGGGGCTTCGTCAGCGCGACGTAGTCGCGCCAGGCCACCCGCCCCGGCCGCTCGCCGCGGTAGAGCTGGGCGGTGGCGACGGCGGTCGCGGCCGCGGCTGCGGCGGCCAGGGAGACGTGCAGGACCGGCGACCACCAGCTCGCGACGGCCGCCAGGAAGAGCACGAGAGCCGCGCCCGCAGCCCGGAACACGAGCCCGCCGGCCCACCGGGCGCGCACGACCATGACGACCAGCAGCGGCAGAGCCACGAGGACGAGCGCCCGGTGCGCAAGCCCGAGCTCGCCGCTGGCCACCACGAGGGCGACGGCGGCCGTGGCGCCGAGCCCGCACAGGCGGAGCCAGGGCCCGGCCGCGAAGCGGCCTGTCCGCGTGGCGGACCGGTGGAGGGGGTCTGCGGAAACCGGGAGGTTCACCCGGCTAGCTCCTCTCCCCGATCCGGCGGCGCAGGTCGCGCAGCGGCCGCGCGCTCGTCACGTAGGGAACCTTGTCGAAGTTGTGCGGCGGCGGCGGCGAGGTCGTGTACCACTCGAGCGTGTCCGCGAGCCACGGGTCGTTCGGCGCCCGCGGCGTGCGCCCGCGGCGCGACCAGAACACGTTGACCACGAAGAGCAGGATGCCCACACCCATCACGTACGACCCGATCGTCGAGACGAGGTTGTACTCCGGCAGGAGATCGGCGTCACGGTAGGTGTAGATCCTCCGCGGCATCCCGAGCAGCCCCATCAGGTGCTGCGGGAAGAACGTGAGGTTGAAGCCGACGAAGGTGAGCCAGAAGTGCCACTTCCCGAGCTGCTCGTTCAGCATCCGGCCGAACATCTTCGGCCACCAGTAGTAGAGCGCCGCGAAGATCCCGAACACCGAGCCGCCGAAGAGCACGTAGTGGAGGTGCGCGACGACGAAGTACGAGTCCTGCACCTGCCAGTCGAACGGGAAGACGGCGAGGAAGATCCCGGAAAGGCCGCCGATCGTGAACACGGCGACGAACCCGATCGCCCAGAGCATCGCCGTGTCGAAGATCAGGTTGCCGCGCCAGGTGGTCGCGATCCAGTTGAAGATCTTGACCCCGGTCGGGACGGCGATCGTCAGCGAGGCGATCATGAACCAGATCTGGAGCCCGAACGGGAGTCCGACCGTGAACATGTGGTGGCCCCAGACGAGCAGCGAGTAGAAGCCGATCGCCACCGTCGAGAACGCGATCGCCTTGTACCCGAAGATCGGCTTCCGGGAGAAGACCGGGATCACCTCGGAGATGATCCCCATCGCCGGCAGGATCATCACGTACACCTCGGGGTGGCCGAAGAACCAGAAGACGTGTTGGTAGAGGATCGCGTCGCCGCCGTCGGCCGGGAGGAAGAAGCTCGTCAGGCCGGCGCGGTCGAGCAGGAGCATCGTCAGGCCGGCCGAGAGAGCGGGCAGCACGAGCACGAGCAGCCCGGCGTAGATCTCGATCGACCAGACGAAGAGCGGCAGGCGCATCCAGGTCATGCCCGCCGTCCGCATGTTGTGGATCGTCGCGATGAAGTTGATCGCCCCCGCCAGCGACGAGAGCGTGAGGACGTGCAGGCCGACGATCCAGAGGTCCTGGCCGTTGCCGGAGATGTCGGCGGAGAGCGGCGGGTACCCCGTCCAGCCGGTGCGGGCGGCTCCGTCGGCCGCGAAGAAGCTGCCGAGTAGCACGAGCCCGCCGAAGAGGAAGAGCCAGTAGGAGAGGGCGTTCAGGCGCGGGAACGCCACGTCCGCGGCGCCGATCATCAGCGGCACCATGTAGTTGGCGAAGCCGGCGAAGATCGGGACGACGACCAGGAAGATCATCGTCGTGCCGTGCATCGTGAAGAGCTGGTTGTAGTCGTCGCGGACGACGAAGTCCATGTCCGGCGTGGCGAGCTGCGTCCGGATCAGGAGCGCCATCAGCCCGCCCACGAGGAAGAAGACGAGGCTCGTGACGATGTAGAGGATCCCGATCCGCTTGTGGTCGACGGTCGCGATCCAGCTCGAGACCTTGCCCGCCGTCCACGGGACCGGGTAGGTCGGCGTCTCGGCCCGTGTCGCCACTAGCGCCCGCCCTCCGCGGGGAACCGCTCCTGCAGGTAGTCCGTGAGCGCCTTCATCTGCCGGTCGTCCCACTCCTCGCCGATCGCCGGCATCCGCCGCCGCCCGTTGCGGACGATCTGCTCGACGGCCTGCGGGTCGCCGACGCTCGCCGGCGTCAGGGCGGGGCCGATCAGCCCCTCCCCGTTCGGCCCGTGGCACTTGGCGCACGCGCCGAGGAAGAGCGCCTCCCCGAGCCCGGACGTGCCGGCCTCCTGCTGCTCGGCCTGCTCGTCCAGCCAGCTGTCGAACTCGTCGGGCGGCAGCACCTCGACTTCGGCCAGCATCGCCGCGTGCTGGATCCCGCAGAACTCGGCGCACTGCCCCTCGAAGGTCCCGGCGTCTTCGGCCCGGAACGCCGTCTCGGTCGTCTCGCCGGGGATCGCGTCGAACTTGCCGCCGAGCGCGGGCACCCAGTAGCTGTGGTTGACGTCGGTCTCGGGCGCCGTGATCTCGAGCACGACGAGGCGTCCCTGGGGCGCGACCAGTCGGTCGATGGCGATGACACCGTTCGGGTAGCGGTATTGCCAGTAGAACTGCCGTCCCTCGACGTGGACGCGCAGGTCGCCGGCCTCCGCCTCGTCCTCGAGCGTGATCCCCGGCAGCTTGTAGAACGTGAAGAGGGTGACGAGCAGGAGGATGACGACCGGCACGAGCGTCCAGGCGATCTCGAGCCGCGTCGAGCCGTGGATCTGCGGGCCCTCGACCGTGCGGTCGCGCCCGCGGCTCCGGTAGCGGTAGACGAAGAGCGCGAGCGGGACGGCGACGGCGAGCAGGACGACGACCGCCCAGAACGCGATGAACCAGTAGAGGTCCTGGATCCGCTCGGCGTTCGGCGACTCGGCCTCGACGGGGGTCAGGCCTGTAGCGGCGAACAGGGCTGCGGCGACCACGGGCTGCGCCATTCTATGGCCGTGCCGGAAGACGAGACTACATCGAGCGGCATGTCGCAAGCACCGTCACGCGTCCAGTTGCCCGACGACGTTCCCGAGGACTTCGAGGTCTTCGTGAACGGCGTCCGGCAGGAGCCGGGACGCGACTACCGCGTGCAGGGGCGCACGCTCGTCTTCACCCGGTCGCTGGCGCAGGAGGGGCGTCTCGGGCCGCTTCGCTGGGCGAGCATGTTCCTGGGCGTCGCCGGCACCTACCGGAAGCACGAGACCGTGGACGTGGTCTACGAGCGCGAGGGCCGTCGCGTCGTCGCGACCGGGCTCCGGCCGGACGAGCCCAAGTAACACTCTGTTACTTGGGCCGGGAAGTGCCCTCCGCAGCGGCCGACGAGAGCCTGTAACAGTCTGTTACTTGGGCGAAAGCGCGAGGACCTCGTTCGCGCCGCTCACCGTGAGCCCCGGCTGGGGGCCGCCCGCGAGCGCGTAGGCGCGGCCGCGCCAGCCGACGAGGCCGAGGCCGTGTCTCGACGTCCGCATCCGCGGCAGCTGCGTCCACCGCCGCGTGGACGGCGAGTAGGCGTAGACGGTCGGAATCGTGCCGCCGGGCTCTTCGCCGCCGACGGAGAGCAGCCGCCCGGCGACCGCCGCGGCCGCCGTCCCCCCGCGCGTCCCGGGGACCGGCGGGACGGCGCGCCAGCGCCCGCTCGGCGGGTCGAAGGCCTCGACCATGTCGAGGTTCGAGTCGAGCCCGCCGGTCCGGCCGGCGACGGCGTACACGCGGCCGCCGAGTGCGGCCGCGCCGAGGTGCTCGCGGGGCCTCGGGCCGCGGATCGTCGACCAGCGCGCCGCGTCGAGGTCGTAGGCGAACGCGTCGCGCGCGAGCCGTCCCGGGGCCTCCACGCCGCCGACGACGTAGAGCTTCCGGCCGACGATCGCGGCGCCGGCGGCCGCGCGCGGCGCCGGCATCAGCGGAAGCGCCGTCCAGCGGCCGCGCCGGAAGACGAACGCGGTGTCACGGGCGATCGAGCCCGGCCCGTAGCCGCCGACGACGTACAGCCGGCCGGCCGCCCCGGCCGCCATCGCGTGGTCGACCGTGACCGGAAGGTCGGGCAGACGGCGCCAGCGGTTGCGGACCGGCGAGTACGCGTCCGCGCGGCCGGTGTTCTGCCCGTTCCGGAGGTACCCGCCGACGACGGCGATCTCCTTGCCGAGCGGCGCCGCCGCGACCTCCGTCCTCGGCACGGGCACGGGTCGCGCGGCCCGCCAAGCCGGCTGTGCCGCGGATCCCAGACCCACCGCGACCAGGACGGCGACGGTGGCGATCATCGCCAGCCTCACTCCGCTCACTGTAGTCGGAGCCGCGCCTCCGGCTCGGCCGGGCTAGCGGTCGAGGCGGAAGGGCGGATACTCGTCGCGCATCAGCGCCGCGTAGGCGACGACCCGAGCGACCCACCGGTCCATGCCGAGGATCAGCTCGTACAGGCTCTGCGGGTAGCGATTCCGCACCAGCAGCACGACGCCGGCGAAGAAGACCAGGACGCCGATCAGCCCCGGGCCGTCCCACTCGTACCACCAGCCCGGCCCGAGGAAGAACGCGATCACGAGGTAGTGGGGGATCGCGAGCAGCCACCACTTCACGAGCACGAGGCCGCGTGAGAGGCGCTCGGGATAGGGGATGTGAAGCCGCGCCGGGTAGTCCACGTCCGCGAGCGTGAACGGCGGGTAGCGGTCCGTGCCGAGTCCCGCGTAGCCGTACCAGGACACGCGCCACGTCCAGCGCATGACCCCGAGGTTGAACTCGAAGAGGCCGCGCGGATAGCGCTCGGTGAAGAGGATCGCGAAGAACGCGATCACCGTCACGACGAAGAAGGCGGCCCAGAGGAACGCGAGGACGATGATGTGCGGGATCAGCAGCAGCCACTTCAGGAGCCAGAGCCAGCGGCTGAGGCCCGGCTCCAGATCGCCGACGAGCTGGACGGGGTAGACGCCGGGTGGAAGCGGCGCTTCCGGTGTGACCTCCGCAGGGGCCACGCCGCCACGTGCGGCGAGCCAGATCAGGAGCCCGGCGACAGCGCCGAGCACGATCCCGAGACCGAGGAGGATCAGCGCGGCCCAGAGGATCAGGTCGCTCTTCGCGCCCACGCTGATCTCGGCCACGATCCCTCGTGAGGCGTCCGCGTTCATCGCGACCGCCATCCAGCGGCCCTCGTCGACCTCCCACTCGATCCGGTCGAGGCCGCTCGCGGCCCAGAAGGTCTGCGCGTCCGGCGCGGCCGGCTGCCGGCTGCCCGGCGCGCGCCGGTACTCGACCTCGAACGGATCGGCCTCGACGTCGACGACGACGTCGTGCTCGACGCCCTCGAGGTAGCGCTCGACGTCGTCGGCGGGGCCGATCCCGAAGAAGAGGCGCCCGCCCGGCTCGACGCTCCCCCCCTCGAGACGGATCGTCCCGAGGCGGCCCTCCTCGAACAGCCAGTCGGGCCCCTCGGTGCCGAGGTCGAGGTCGTCGGAGCGGAGCGCGTAGCCCTGGGTCAGGAACTCCTCGTGGCCGGTCGAGTAGTAGCCGTCGTCGTCGCGCTGCGTCGTGTGGGCCCAGGTGAGGAACCCGCCGCCCGCGAGCGCTGACAGCGAGATCAGCGCGACGACGCAGCCGGTGACGAGGAGTGCGATCCGGCCTGCGCTCACGGCGTGAGCCTTTCGCTACCTGAGCGCTTCGACGCCGTCGAGAAGTGCCCAGTTCCCGCCGAGCGCGCGCTCGGCCGCCTCGACGACGCGGTCGGCGTCCTCCGGACGCGCGTGGCGCTCGAGCAACTCGCGGGAGTGAGCCGCGTGCTCGTGGTCGCGCTCGGAGTGCAGCGTGAAGTAGGCGGTCGCAGGGGTGTCTGCATCGAACCCGTAGTGCTCGACGAGGCCCTCGAGCTTCGTCCGGGAGACGTCGGGCTGGCCGGCCTCGACGGCGTAGAGGATCCCGAGCGCCTCGACCGGGTCGGCCGCCGAGGTCCAGGCCGTCGCGCACTCGGCGGTTCCGGCCAGGCGGGCAGGACCGGACTCCGCGTCGACCGCCCGGGCGAAGTCGTCCCAGAGGTCGACGTGCGCGCGCTCCTCCTCCGCGTGCTCAGGCCCGGCGAGCGGCGCGGCCTGCTCGGCGGCCCCGGCGAGCGCGACGACCGCGTGGCGGTACTCGCCCGCGTAGGCGGTGAGCTCCTTCCGGCTCAGCTCGCCGCACTCCCAGCGCCGGTAGAAGGGATGCTCGAGGACGTTCCAGCGCCGGCGGGCGGCGTCGAGTCGTTCGATCAGCTCCATGGCGGTCCTTCCGTTCGGGGGCGACCCGATGCTAACGCGCTCGCCCCTCTAGTCACGGAGGAAGCAAAGTGGAACACTCTCGGCGGAGAAGGCTGGGGTGGGGTCAGCTCGCTGCTGAGAGGAGGGCCTGGTGTCCGTCACACAGAAGCGAAATATCGCCGCTCGAATGGGCCACTGGAGCGCGACGCACCGCAAGAGGGCGATCTGGGGCTGGCTGGCCTTCGTCGTGGCCGCGTTCTTCATCGGCAATGCGGTGGGGATGAAGTCGCTCGAGCCGGAGGAGAGCGGCGTCGGCGAGTCCGGGCGGGTGGGACGGATCCTCGCCGACGAGTTCGAGACGCCGGCGACGGAGCGGGTGATGATCCAGTCCGAGACGCTCAAGGCGAGCTCGCCCGAGTTCCGGGCCGTGATCGAGGACGTCGTGGCCCGCATGGACCGGCAGCAGGACGTCGCGACCATCGAGTCGCCGCTGACTCCGCTGAACTCGAACCTCATCTCCGCGGACGGCCGGACGGCGCTCGTCGACCTCGAGCTCGTCGGCGACCCCGACGACGCGGTCGACAAGATCGGCGCGATCTCGGACGAGGTGTCGGCGGCCGAGGACGCGCACCCTGGGTTCGCGATCGAGAGCTTCGGCGTGAGCGCGGAGGAGCAGGTGAACCAGGCGTTCGCCGACGACCTGGAGAAGGCGGGGCTGCTCTCGATCCCGATCACGCTGATCATCCTGATCGTCGCGTTCGGAAGCCTCGTGGCGGCCGGAATCCCGCTGCTCCTCGCCCTGACCGCCGTCATCGGGACGATGGGCCTGCTCGCTCTCGTCAGCCAAGTTCTGCCCTTCGACCAGGCAATCGGCGCGCTCGTCCTCCTGATCGGCCTGGCCGTGGGCGTGGACTACTCGATGTTCTACTTGAAGCGCGAGCGGGAGGAACGCGCGAGGGGCCGCGGCGAGCAGGCGGCGCTCGAGGCGGCCGCAGCGACCTCCGGCCGCTCGGTGCTCATCTCCGGCCTCACGGTGATGATCGCGATGTTCGGCATGTTCTTCACCGGTGACCCGACGTTCGCCGGCTTCGGAATCGCGACCATGATGGTCGTCGCAGTCGCCGTGCTCGGGTCGCTGACCGTGCTACCGGCGGTGCTCTCCTGGCTCGGCGATCGCGTGGACAAGGGCCACGTGCCGTTCATCGGCCGGCTCCAGCGCCGCGACGGCGAGGGGCGGATCTGGAGCGCGATCCTCACACCGGTGCTCCGCCATCCGATTCCGGCGATCGTGCTCGCGGCGATGCCTCTCGTGGCGCTCGGGCTCGTGAGCACGACGATGAAGCTCGCGCAGCCCGGCCCCGAGACGTACCCCGAGAGCCTGCCGGCGGTGCAGTCGTACAAGAAGCTGCAGGAGGCGTTCCCGGGCGGCGAGGTCCCGGCCGAGGTGGTGATCAGAGCCGACGACGTGACGAACCCGCAGATGGAGGAGGCGATCGGGCAGCTGGAGTGGCGCTCGCTCGTCTACGCGGGGATGCGCGAGCCGATCACCACGGACATCAACGACCGGCACACGGTCGCGGTGGTCTCGATCCCGGTTCCCGGCGGGCCGACGGACGACGCGGCAAAGGACGCCCTCGCGTCGCTGCGCGACGAGGTGCTCCCGACGACGATCGGCACCCTCGGCGACGACGTCGAGTACGGAGTCACGGGGTTCACGGCGCAATCGGTCGACTTCAGCGACCTGATGCGGTCCTCGGCGCCGTTCGTCTTCGGGTTCGTGCTCGCCTTCGCGTTCATCCTGTTGCTGCTGACGTTCCGCTCGATCGTGATCCCGATCAAGGCGATCATCCTCAACCTGCTCTCGGTGGCGGCCGCCTACGGCGTGCTGGTGCTGGTGTTCCAGGGCGGCGTGGGCAAGGACATCCTCGGGTTCACGTACGAGGAGGGCGTAGTCGCGTTCCTCCCGATCTTCCTGTTCGTGATCCTCTTCGGGCTCTCGATGGACTACCACGTGTTCATCCTCAGCCGCGTCCGTGAGGGCTACGACAGCGGGATGGCGACCGAGGATGCGGTCGCGCACGGGATCAAGGTCACGGCCGGGGTGGTCACGAGCGCCGCGATCGTGATGGTCTTCGTCTTCTCGATCTTCGGGACGCTCTCGATCCTGTTCCTGAAGGAGTTCGGCGTCGGCCTCGCCGTGGCGATCCTCATCGACGCGACGATCGTGCGCGGCGTCCTGCTCCCGGCGACGATGAAGCTGCTCGGGGACTGGAACTGGTACCTGCCGAGCTGGCTCGAGTGGCTCCCACACATCGCGCACGAGGAGGAGGAGGCGCCCCGGGCGCCGGCCGCGACGCCGGCCGGGTAGGTCTCGAAAGTGGGCGGCCGCGAGTCCGCCGTCTTCGCGACGGGCATCGGCCTCACGGCCCTCCACGTCCTCGATGACGCGTTCGTCGGCAAGCAGCCGGGGACGTCCGCCGGCGACCATCTGCTGACCGCGGTCGTGCTCCTCGCGGTGCTCGGCGGCTCACTCGCCGTCTATCCCCGGCTGCGCGCCGGAGCC
>DASSSO010000231.1:0-7258 GCA_035776735.1 Gaiellaceae bacterium
CGTGGATCGTGCGCGACGTCGGCGACCCAGCCCTCCTTGATCACGCCGAGGCAGGGCCCGCGCGACATGTCCACGCCTCGGGCCAGTGCTTCCCGGTAGGCCTGCCTGGCGAGCGCGATCGTCTCCTCGTCGGCCTCCGCGCCGCCTGCGCAGCCCGCGAGGAGCGCGGCCGAGAGCAGGACCGAGGCGGCAGGTCGTCGCAGCATCTGACCGGAATTGTGCTGCTCAGCGGCTGTCTTGACTCCGGCCGACGTTTCGTGGAACAGTCCACGCGGGGGACAGGAGCGCGGCGCCGTCACCTCCGGCGCCGTGCCGGAGAGGAGGCTGGGCTTATGGATGGACGACTTCTTCGTACGGTCGTCACGCTCGCTGCGGCGGTCTCGATCGTCGCAGCGCTCGGGGCGACGTCGGCGGGTGCGGTCACGATCACGCCGGTCGCCACGGGTCTGGACAACCCGAGGAGCATGGCGTTCGGGCCGAATGGAGCGCTCTACGTTGCCGAAGCGGGAGAAGGCGGGAACGACTTCTGCTTCGAGCATCCCGCTCTCGGTCCGGTCTGCGGAGGCCCGAGCGGTGCGGTGACACGGCTGTGGAAAGGCAAGCAGGAGCGGATCCTTCGCGGCCTTCCCTCGTTCGTGAACGAGGACGGCGAGGCGCTCGGTCCAAGCGACGTCAACCCGCACGGGAACGGAAACCTCTACGTCACGATCGGGCTGGGAGACAACCCGGCGGTGAGGGACACCTTCCCTGCATCGGCCCGCCTGCACGGGTGGCTCGTGAAGGGCAACCCGAGCGGTACCTGGAGACCGTCGGTCGACATCGCCGCATTCGAGGCGGCGAACGACCCCGATGCAGGCCAGCCCGGCACGCACGTTGACAGCAACCCCAACGGGGTTGCGGCGCTGCCGGGCGGTCGGGCGGTTGTCGACGCCGGGGCGAACGATCTGCTCTGGGTCGACGCGAGCGGGGACATCTCGGTGCTCGCGGTCTTCCCGGTGCGCTTCGTTCCGAACCCGTTCGGCGGCCCGATGGTCCCGATGCAGCCGGTTCCGACCTCGATCGCGGTCGGGCCCGACGGGGCCTTCTACGTCGGCCAGCTGACGGGCTTCCCGTTCCCATTCGGTGGCGCGAACGTCTTCCGGATCGTGCCGGGGCAGGCGCCCACGGTCTACGCGTCCGGATTCACGAACGTGCTCGACATCGCCTTCGGCCCGGACGGGAGCCTGTACGTCGCCGAGATCGCCCACTTCGGGCTGCTCAGCGGCAACCCGGCCGGAGGGATCTGGCGCGTGCCGCCGGGCGGCGGCACGCCGCAGCTGCTCACGACGTCCGTGATGCTGCCGGGGGGCATCGCCGTCGCTCCGAATGGCTCCCTGTATGTCAGCACCTGCGCGCCGTGCAGCGACGTCGGCCAGGTCGTCAGGATCGTGCCCTGATCGACCTTCAGACGGAGCTGCGGCTGCAGAAGCCGTCCGCGCTCGAAGGGCCCCGTCAAGGGGCCCTTCGAGCGCATAAGACCCCTAGCTAGAGGGGCTCGCCGACCAACACGAACGCCGTGCCGCTGCGGCTGGCGCTCCGCGTGATCGTCCCGAGGAAACGGGCGCTCACCCGCCAGCGGCCGACCGAGGGCGGAACCCAGACGACTCGCGCCACCCCGTCGCCGCCGACTGCCGCGGTGAGGAACCGCGAGAAGACCCAGCCCTGCAGCGGGTCGAAGCGGTCGATCTTGAACTGGACACGGCCACCGGAACGCGGCGGCGACACGTTCGCCGCCAGTGTCAGCACGCGACCGGGGGTGGCGAACGTGCGCCGCTCGCCGTCGATCGAGACCGACGTCGTCGTGATCTCGCGAACGATCAGCCGCAGCCGGTAGCGCCCACCGGTGTTCTCCCGCGCACGGACGACGAGGAAGTACCGCCCGCGGCTCAGCCGGAGCCGCATGCGCGCGCCGCCGCGCGTTAAGCAGGCGCAGCGGATCTCCCGACCGCTGTCGCTCAGGAGCGCCAGGTCGGTCCGCATCCGGGCTCCGGCCGCGAGTGCGATCACGACGTCGCTGCGCACCTCGACCTGGAAGCGGTAGAGGTCGACGACGTCGATCGACCCTCCGGAGAGGCCGCCCGTCCGCTGCTCGAGGTTCCGGAGGGGCAGGCCCGGAGACGTGTCGTCGCGACCCGCCTGAGCGACCTCGAGGTGGTAGGGGAGCTCTCCAGTACCGGAGCGCGCGAGCACTCGCAGGCTGTACAGCCCTCCACCGTCCGGCCCGGGCGTGAAGGTGAGGTAGCCGCCGCACGGGCGCGAACGCACGGGCGAGGCATCGCTGAAGGAGCGCGTCCGGGGGCGATAGAGCACGAGGCCGAGGCAGCTTTCGACGCCGGTGACGAGGTTGATCCGGTACGTTCGGCCCGGGCGCATCCTCGTGGCCCACGCGTCGTCCTCGTCGAGCAGCGGGTGGACGGTCGTCGTCGCGCCGCGGCGCGGAAGGTCCGTGCCGGGCGCGCGCTCCGGCCGCTCGGGCACGAGCAGGGAGAGCCGGAAACTTCCGGGTTGCGAGGTTGCCCGCTGTCCGACCATGAACAGGTAATTGCCGTTCTCTGCGGCGTCGAACGAGAACTGCGCGTTGCCCTCCTCGTCGGTGTTCGCGCAACGCACGACCGAGATGTCGGAGCGAATCCGCCGTAGGACGACTACCGTCGCGTCGAGGTCGTCGCCGGCGTCGAGGCGGACGATGAGACGGCGTTCGGGCGCCCCGTCGAGGCGATACCACACCGAGGCGGTCGTGAAGGCGCAGGCGGAAGGGTCAGTAGGCTCTCGCGTCGCCCTCACCGTCGTCCCGGTCACGCTGACCGGCGGATCGCCGAGCCGCTGTGCGTTCGCGCGGTTGTCGTTCGAGGGGGCCTGCGCGAGGGCGGTCGGTGCGAGGGCAAGGGCGAGTGCGAGGACCGCAATGACGATAGGAGCCCGGCGACGCATGGCATGCCTCCTTTTGACGGCGGGGCTCGACCTGTCCTGAGAACGATAGGACACCGACCAGGCGCTCCAAGAGTGGTTTTCCGCATCTTGGCACGGGGTTCCACCGTTGCGAAACAAGATTGCTGCTGTAATGCGCCTGGAGCTCGCGGCCGAAGATGAATCCGATGGGGTCAGGCCTCTTCCGCTGGACGCTCGGCGCGGTCGCCGTTGCCACGATCGCGGCGGCACCGGCTGCGGCGTCGACGGACCGGGCGGCACGCTGCGCTCCGGCCGCCAGTACCCTCGCCGCCGTCGACTGCGCACGCCTCCCGGCGGTCGCGTCGCTCGACCCGCGCTACCGGACGGGAAGGCCGGCCCTCCGGCTGAGCTCGCGCGCGGCGAGCCCGCACTGCCGCTCGGCCGAGCTCGTCTTCTACGCCGCCCGTGACTGGCTTCGCCTCGCGCCGAAGCTCGCGGAGCGCGCCTCGCCGTGCGCCGATTACTACGTCTCCGTCCCGCCGCTCGTCGGGGACAAGACGATTCCCCGGGCGAACCAGGCCTGGCGGATCCGAGCGCTCGGTCCTCGCTTCCACGCGATGGCGGAGATCCACTGGGGCACGTGGCAGAAATGGGTGCGCGCGAACGGCGGGAGCTGGTACGGGGCCGGCGTCGAGGCCCGGCGGCGAATGGCGGCTTCCGGGTACGACGTCGCGAGCGGCGACACCTGGGCCGTGAACGAGTTCCCGTCGACCGTCCGGCGGAACGTTGGGACGGCGCGGCGCGACGCCCGCGAGTTCGTCCGCGGCCTCCACGACGGGGACGGTCTCCAGGTGCAGGGCGCGGTCTTCGTGATCGGCGTGACGCACGGGACGAACGACGCCTCGCTCTACAAGTCGACCCTCAAGACCTGGCTCGCCGACGCGCCGTTCTGGCGCGACATGCAGCGCGCGGTCCGCTTCTGGGGCCAGGAGGTCTACGGAGACGCGCGCCGCTGGGGGGTACCCGGGGCGCCGCCGGAGGCGCGGAGGGAGTACCTCAACGACTTCCTGCAGCACTCCGCGAAGCTCGGCTCAGTTGCGCCGGACCGGTACGGGGCGGCCCGCGCGTTCCTCCGCCGCGCGCACACCCCGATCGCAAACGCCGGTTGGCAGTGGCCGGCCGGACTGGGCTGGACGATGGTCTCCGGCGACCAGATGCGGCACTTCGTCTCCTCGCAGACGTACGCGCTGCGCAATTACGCCGCCGGCAGGCCCGGTCCCGACCGCTTCGGATTCGCGTGGGCTCCCAACAACGCGGTGGGCATGCCCGATGCCGAGTTCGTCTCCCAGACGGGGCAGTTACTGGACCGGCTGGGCGGGGCGCTCTCCGAGTCGGGGGTCGTCTGGAGGCTCGACCCCGGGATCCACGCCTGCGCCTCGGCCGGGATCGACTGGTGCGGGGCGGACGTCGAAGGTGCGTCCTTCACGCCTGCCTGGCGGATCTTCGCGACGTGGGTCGAGGCCCGCCGCGCCGTTCCGCGCGCGCTTCCGCGCCTCGTCTCGCTCGTGCGCCGGCTCGCGACGCGCGCAAGGCCCGGCCGACGGCGCTAGCCGTCAGCAGGCCCGCCGTGCCTGTCCCTCAGACCCGTCCGCCGTACCCGCGCGATACGTCGGTGTCCCTCGGCGCCCCGGGCTCTGCGGCCCCGTTGACGAGGAAGTAGACGATCGAGCCGAGGATCGGGAAGATCAGGACGAGCAGGATCCAGGCCGCGGTCTTGCCGGCCGTTCGGGTGTGCCGTCGCCGGATGATGTCCACGATCGTGGCAATCCAGATCACCGCGACGATGATCACGAGTAGCCACCAGAACCATGCCATGCCGTTTCCCTCCGTTCGGGGGTTGCGAGGCCAGGCTACGCGGTCGTGCGGATGTCCGCCTCACCCCGTCCGGATGATCCTGTCGAGCGCCTCGAGGGCCTCCCCCTCGAGCCGCGGCAGCCGCTCGTGGTGCCCGTAGACGACGAGGGTTCCGCAGAGGAAGAGGCCGAGGATGCGTGCGCGGAGCAGGCGGTCGTCGGCGATCGGCCCGTACGCGTCCCGGAACGCGTCTCGTCCCTCGGGCGGCAGCGAGGCCCAGTACAGGACGAAGTCGACGCCCGACTCGTTGCGGCTCAGGTCGATCCAGTCGATGACGGCCGTCGCCGCACCCTGCTCGTCGACGAGGAGGTGACGCAGGTGGAGGTCTCCGTGGACGAGGCAGGTCGGCTCCGGCGGGCCGAGGGCCGCGGCGGCCTCGACGATCTCGTGCGCCGCGGGCGGCGCGTTCCAGAGCCCGAGGTCGGCCAGCTCCGCGAGGCGTTCGCGTGTTCGCGGCACGCGGAAGGACATGTCCGCCCGGCGGACCGGGTCGACGGGAAGCGCCGCATCGGGCTCGAGCGAGTGCAGGGCGCGCAGGAACTCGCCCAGGCGGCGGCCGAGCAGGACGCGTGTCTCGTCCCCGATGTCCGCCTCGGCCAGCTCGCGTCCCGGCAGGAAGGGCGCGCCGTAGAACGGCCACTCGAACCCCTCGCTCGGTCGGCCGATCAGCGTCGGCACGGGGATCGAAAGCGGGAGAAGCTGTGCCAGCCGGGGCAGGTGGACGATCTCGTTCTCGAGGCCGGGGATGACCATCGCCCGCCGCGGGAAGCGGAACACCCACTCCTCGTCGACGAGCCACATCGTGTTGTCCCACCCCTCGCCGAGCAGCCGTAGCGACCGCTGCTCCACCTCCGGGAACTGCTCGGCGATCAGCCGCCGCGCGAGCGGCTCGTCGACCCGGACCTCGGGCGCCCACTCCTGCACGGCCCGAGGGTAGGGCTACGGACCGGTGTCTGCTCCTTCCACGGGCGGCCCCTCGATCTCCAGTACCTCCGCGAGCCACTCGAGCTGGTCGTTCTGCGCCTTCGGGACGGCGAGGTCGTGGCCGGCGTCGTACCAGCTGACCTTCTTCGGCTCGGAGCCTGCCTTGATCAAGGTCTCGAGCGCGTCCTTGGGGACGATCTGATCCTTGCGGCCGGCCTGGAAGAAGAGCCTCGACGGGCTCGCCTGCGCGATGTACTTGAGCCCGTCGGTGTCCTCCAGGAGCGGGCGCACCTCGGCCCGCTGCTCCTCCGACACGAGGCTCATGAACTCGTCCACCGAGTCCTCGCCGCCGGACATGAAGACGAACGCCTTGATCCGCGGCTCGACCCCGGCGAGGATCGCGCCCGTCCGGGCGCCGGCGCTGTAGCCGACGAAGCCGATCCGGTCGTCGTCGACCTGGGGGAGGGACTGGAGCAGGTCGACGGCCCGGCGCAGCTCCACGACGCCCTGAACGGTGCGGTTTCGCTCCTTCCGCAGGCCCTCGACGCCGGGGCCGAGCTCGATCGAGCGGTTGGGCGAGTACGGCGATTCGACGGTGAGCGCAACCGCCCGCCTCGCCGCGAGCCAGCTGGCCGTGTACAGCATCTCGAGCCGGTCGCCGCCCTGGCCGTGGAGGTAGATGACCGCCGGGTACGGCCCCTCACCGGGCGGGAGCAAGAGAAAGGCAGGCACGCGTTCAGCGCCGCCGTCGAAGCTGATGTCGTGGATCTCGATCGGATAGTCGGAGTTCGCGAGCCCCGCGTCCTGCTTCGCGATCGGCTCGCCGGCGTCATAGGCGTAGACGTCGGTGTCCGCGTCCTTGTTGCTTCCGCCCCCGCAGGCAGCGAGCATCACGATGGCTAGGCAGGCGAGGAGATGACGCATCGGGGGCTCGTAGCAGTGGACGCCGTGTGGGCGCTCTTGTTGGCGTCCGCGGCGGTCATCGCCCTGACCTACACGCGGCTCCCTCCGGAAGAGCTCTACAACGTCAGCGAGGAGGGCGTCGCGCTGGGGCTCGGCCGCGCGCTCGTGTTCCTCAACTACCCGGTGTCGCTGGTGGCGATCCCGGTCGCCTGGCTCGCAGCCGATCGGATCGGCTCCCGGCGGGCGCTCTGGGCCGCGGTCGCCGCGACCCTGCTCTGCGGCGTCACCGCGCTGCCGGGCGTCGTCGACCGGAACGACCTCGACGCAAAGCCGGTCAACGTCCTGCCGGCGCTCGGCGTGGCGATCGCGCTCGCGCTCAGCCTTCGCGCGCCGTGGGAACGCGTCGGCCGGCTCCCGCTCGACCCGGTCCGGGTGGCGATCGGACTGGCCGTCTGGCTCACCGCGATCGTCTGGATCGCGTCGGTCATCGGCTTCTTCCTCCCGGGCGACCTCCTGCTCGGCGAGGAGGTCCGGGTCGGAGGAGACGGCCGCCTGGGGCCGGCGGTGCATCTCGGCGACCACGAGGGCT
>DASSSO010000139.1:0-6377 GCA_035776735.1 Gaiellaceae bacterium
CACCGGAAAACCACGTACCGAGCGGGCTACGATGGGGCCGCCTGCGGACGGGAAACGCTCGTTTGCAGGCGCTGCGCCCGGAGGCCTTGCGAGCGACCGGGCAGACGTCAGCGCCGGCCGTTTCGGCGCACCTGGGCGAGCACTTCTGCTCCGTCGTTGATGCTGCGTACTGCCTCGGCCAAGCCGCTTCCCGAGGCGGGTGCGGAGGACGGCGCGGTGATCGCGGCGGGCATGAGCACGACGGTCGCGTCCAGCCGCAAGAGCGGGATGCCCAGCAGGCGCGCACGGACGGAGGCCTGGACAAGTGCTCCTTCGGAGAGGCGTCTGCTCGGGTCAACCGCGGCGGTGAGTGCGAGCGCGTGAGGCGCTCCGACTCCCCGGGCCGCACGTCGCTGCCTCACGAATCGTTCCCCTCCGTGCGGCGCCGGAACGAGGAGATGGCAGCGCTCCCCGCCGTGACGGCGGCCACCCCGCCGGCAACCAAGCCCGCCTTCAGGAGCTTGCTCCTGTTCACACCACCGCTCAGAGCGGCAAGCGAATCTCCGAGCGTGTCGAGAAGCCGGTCCGGTTCGCTCTTCGTGCGAAGAGGTCTCATGAGCTCACCCCTTGTCTCGCCCGCCGGCGGGCGGCCTTCGTGATGGCTTCGACGAGCTCGTCCTTCGTCATGCTCGTCCGTTTCTCGATCCCGATGCTGGCCGCGAGCTCGACGAGCTCGGGCTTCTTGTAGGCATCGAGCCCGCCGTCCGTCGTCTCCCGGTCGAGCTCACGCGCGGTGCGCTTCGCGGTTGCCGCTGCCCGTTCGCGCAGATCCTCGGCCGCCTTCACGCGCGCCTCGGCGTCGCTCGCTGTCTGCTTCGCCTCGTTCTGGAGCTGCTGGGCCTGGCGGTTCGCGTCCTCAGCGGCTGCGTGCGCGGCCTCGGCGGCCTCGTTGGCCAGCCGCCTTGCCTCCGTCAGCGCCTCAGCGGCGTCCTCGACGAGCTCCTCGGCTCGCCGCTGGGACGCCTCTGCATCGCTTTCGGCTTCCGCGATCTCGCTCTCGACCTCTTCCTCGACCTCCTGTCGCTCCTCTTTGGCGTCCGCCTCGGCGGCTTGGCGCTCGCGCTTGACGAACTCCTCTGCGGCCTTCTGAGCGTCGGCGACGCGCTGTTTGACCTCGCGGGTCGTCTCGCGGTCGATTTCCTTGAGGCGGGCGCGACCCCGCTCGCTCACCTCGCGCGCGTGGTCGGCGAGCTTCTTGGACGTCCGCGCGGCCTCGATTGCCCGCTCCTCGGCCTCCCGGGCACGCTCCGCGGCGTCGCGCGCGCGCCTCGCGCGGATCTCGACCGAGTCGCCGACCGGCGCGGCATCGACCACGGCTGCCGTCACCTTCCGCCCCTGGTCGCGTGCGCCGGCCGCAGCGTCTCCGAGTGCCTCCGCCGGCTTCAGCGCCTGGGACAGGAGCCAGGCGGCGTTCGATGGCATCTCCCGTAAACCAGTGCGCGTTCGCTCGAACATCGACATCAGCCCCTTCCGGACGGAAACACGCAAATTCCTAACGACGACCGCGTTCCCTTCCAGGGCGTGATGAAAACCTTCGTGTTACGCCTGGGGCGGGAGAGCTGGCGGCAGACGCTCGGTGGCGGAGCTCTTCGAGATATGCCGGGGGCACTTCCTTTATCAGCGGTCAGGATTCACTCTCCTCGAACGCAGCGTCCACGTCGGGGTCGGCAGCGAGCAGCACCGCCTCGGCCAGCCTCTCCATCTCAGCCTTGGCGTACTTCTCGTCGGGCCTCGGGTTTGCGTCCATCAAGTCCGCATGCTGCAGCCAGAGGGCGCAGGCGACAGGGAATTGGTAGCGGGTCGCCCGCGTCTCGATCTGCTCCGCCGTCAGGTTGCGTCCCGCCAGCGCCGTGTCGAGGAGGTGGTAGTTCCGGTTCACCCAGAAGATGGTCTCCTCCTCATCCTCGGTCACATAGCCGACCGTACGGGCATCGAGGTTCCCGTCGTGCTCAGCCCACTGGTCACGCGTGACCCACTCGACCCTCGGCCCCGTCTCGGGTTCGGTGCCCTTGATCTTCGCTAGGGAACCGCGGCGGGGGCGGCTTCCGGCGCAGCCTCTTCGCGGCGCCGCAGGACCGCGACTCCGACGGCGACCAGGAAGATCAAGAAGGCGAAGAAGCGATCGTCGTCAGGCCTTCGATCACGCCGGAGAACGGAGCGAACAGGCCGAGCCAGCCGGCGAAGACGGCCGCGACGAGCCCGACGTAGCCCAGCGGCCTTCTCGACCACCTGCATGTGACGCCGTTGTGACCGTCCGCTGATCCTCAGGGTCGATGCTGGAACGGAAGGAGGAGGTTCGATATGCAGGCCAAACACAGGAGATGGGCGGTTTGGGCGCTTCTCACGCTCGCCGCACTCACGGTGCTGCTTGCCGCGTCGGCGTCGGCCTCGGCGCATCCGGGCAAGCACGTCTACGTCCTGGCGCTGGGGGATTCCTGGACTGCAGGGACGCAGCCGACAGGGCCGCAGACGGTGCCCTTCGGATCGCCTGATCAAGAGATCAACCGCAGCGGTGAGGGCTACGCCGACCAGCTCGTCGCCTCGTTGCGACGGCAGGGCATGAAGGTCGATCTCGTGAACCTCGCCTGCAACCGGGAGACGACGCAGACGATGATCGACGGAGTCGGGAGCCTCTGCACGTACCCGCACGGCTCGCAGCTCGAGGAAGCACGGCAGTTCCTCCATGCCCACGGGAAGCGGACGCTCGCCGTCGTCATGTCCGTCGGTGCGGCCGACGCGATGTTCTCGTGCGCGCCGTTCGACCACGCGTGCTGGGTCGGTCGAGCGGCCGACGCAGGTACCAACCTCGCGACGATCCTCGGCAGCCTGCGTGCCGAGGCCGGCGACGTGCCGATCCTGACGAGCAACTACTGGGATCCGTTTCTCGCCGCCTGGGTCTTCCCGCCGCTTGGGGGGCCGCCGGCGGCGTACTACAGCGTGCAGTTCCTCGCGGAGCCGATCGATCTGATCGAGGCCGCCTACGCGCCCTTCGACGCCACGATCGTCGACACGTGGGCGCTGTTCGAGACCGAGAACTTCGTAGACACGACGACGTTGCCGGTCTTCGGAACGGTGCCCGTCAACGTGGCGAACATCTGCACCTACACGTGGATGTGCACGTGGGGGGACGCTCATCCGAACAGCGCTGGGTACGGGCTGATCGCGGACGCGTTCGAGCAGGCACTCGCACCGTAGCCCAGAGTGGCGGCGGAGACCGACACGGCCAGCCGCCTCCCCGCCGCCACGTCGGTAGTTCGCCGAATCGACATACAGGGCATCCGCGGATGCGTCGCTGCGTAGCACGCGCCATGGTGGCCTCGATCAGCGCCAATGAGCGTGCATTCGGCTGTCCCGGAAGGACGACAGCCGGAGGTGTCTGCTTCCGGCCGGACGGACTTCCGCCTGCTCGGATCAGTCG
Source organism: Gaiellaceae bacterium (assembly GCA_035776735.1). GTDB lineage: Bacteria > Actinomycetota > Thermoleophilia > Gaiellales > Gaiellaceae > JACDAN01. The sequence goes on from DASSSO010000139.1 coordinate 3,458, forward strand.
AGGTGGTCGTCGACGGACGAGCGGTGCCGCTCGGTGGTGCGAAGCAGCGGGCGTTGCTCGCCGTCTTGCTGCTCCATGCGAACGAGGCCGTCTCGCGTGACTTTCTGATCGATCAGCTGTGGGGAGAGCGCGCACCTGTCAGCGCAGATCACGCGATCGCCGTCTACGTGTCGCGTCTGCGGAAGGTGCTGGAGGCGCACGGCGCTGAAGAGACTCTGCGGCCGGTGCCAGGGGGATACCTCCTGCGCATCGACGCCGAGCAGACAGATGTCGGGCGCTTCGAGCGCGCACTGGACGAAGGGCGGCGCGCGCTCGAAGCGGCACCGTGGGACGCAGCGGACATTCTTCGCCGGGCACTCGCGCAGTGGCGGGGCGAGGCGCTGAGCGACGTCGTCTTCGAGCCGTTTGCGACGACCGAGGCGCGGCGACTGGAGGAGCTGCGCCTGACGGCCCTCGAGACGAGGATCGACGCCGACCTTGCCGTCGGCCGGCATGCCGAGCTCATCGGCGAGTTGAGGTCGCTCGTCGACAGGCATCCACTCAACGAGCGATTCCGCGCGCAGTTGATGCTCGCGCTCTACCGCGCGGGTCGCCAGGCCGGAGCCCTCGAGGTCTACCGCAAGACGAGGCGCTTCCTCCTGGACGAGCTGGGGCTCGAGCCCGGAACCGACCTCCAGCGGCTCGAGCAGGCGATCCTGCGCCACGACCCCGAGCTCGAGGCGCCCACGGTTACTTCCCCGGTGCGCAGCGCTGCGCCGCCCCGACGGGGGACGGTGTCCGTGCTCTTCGCCGCCGTCTCTTCGTCGACGCCGCCCGGGGAGCAGCTCGATCCGGAGTCGCTCCACCTCGTGACCGCCCGCTGCTTCAACGCGATCCAGGAGACGATCGAGCGGCACGGCGGCTGGATGGAGCGGTACGCCGGCGACGCGCTGATCGGCATCTTCGGCGTTCCAGCGCTCCACGAAGACGACGCTCTGAGAGCGGTGCGCGCAGCAACCGACATGCGTGACGCACTCGTCTCGCTGAACGAGGAGCTGAGGCGCGATCGTGGCACCGCCCTCGAGCTGCGCGTCGCCGTGAATACGGGTCGCGTTCTGACGGGCGCAGAGGGCTCGGCCGTCACGGGCGACGCCGTCAACGTTGCCGTCGGGCTCGGACAGCTCGCGCGCGCGGGCGAGATTCTGATCGGCGAGGAGACGCTGCGGCTGGTGTGGAACGCCGTCCGGGTCGAGCCGGTCGAGCCGTGTTCCCTCGAGGGCAGGGCCGAGCCGGTCACGGCACATCGGCTGATCGCAACGGCGGCGGGAGCACGCGCGGCAGGAGGACGCGCGGCCGGACGCCTTGCCGAGGTCGCGATGGTGGGTCGCCACCGTCAGCTCGAGCGGATGCGCGACACCTTCGCGCGCGTCGTCCAGGAGCGCTCGTGCCATCTGTTCACGATCGTGGGCGCCGCGGGCATCGGAAAGTCGCGTCTCGCCGCCGAGTTCCTCGCCTCCCTGAGCGACGTGACCGTCCTGAGCGGGCGCTGCCTCGCCTACGGAGAGGGCGTCGCCTACGTCCCCGTCGTCGACGTCCTGCGGCAGCTGCCCGACGTCACGGAGCTCGCCCTCGATGACGTCTCCGTCGCCGCGCTCGGGTCGCTCTTGGGCGAGAGACAGGTCGCAACGACGCCACCCGAGATCGCTGACGGGGTTCGCAAGGCGCTTCAGGCGGTCGCGTCCGAGCAACCCGTCGTCGTGCTGTTCGACGACATCCACTGCGGCGAGGGCCCGTTCCTCGACCTCGTCGAGCATGTCGCCGAGGTGAGCAGCGACGCGCCGATCCTCCTGCTCTGCCTGGCCCGCCCCGAGCTGCTCGAGCGGCGCCCTAACTGGACGGGCGGCGCGCTGAACGCGACGGCCCTGCTGCTCGAGTCGCTCTCGGAGGAGGAGGCAGGGGCGCTGATCGGGAGCCTGCTGGGCGGCACTCGGCTGGAACGAGAGGTGCTCGATGAGATCCGACAGTGGACGCAGGGGAATCCGCTCTTCATCGAGGAGATGGTCGCGCTCGCCGTGGCCTCGGACGATCCTGGAGTAACGATTCCGCCGACGGTCGAGGCGGTGCTCGCAGCACACCTCGACCAGATCGACCCGGAGGAGCGCGAGGTGCTGGAGGCGGGAGCCGTGGAGGGCCAGCTCTTCCACGTCAGCGCGATCCGTGCACTCGTACCGCGCGCGACGCACGTTGCGGCGCGCCTCGACGCGCTGGTCCGCAAGGATCTCGTCCGGCCGGCGAAGCCGCAGCTTCCGGGCGAGGAGGCCTTCCGCTTCCGGCACCTGCTCATTCGCGATACGGCCTACCGGGCCCTGCCGAAGGCACGCCGGGCGGACCTGCACGAGCTTTTTTCGGACTGGCTCGATGTGCACGCCGCCGACGTCGTGGTGGTCGCCGAGCTCGGGGGATACCACCTCGAGCAGGCGTATCGCTACCGGCGCGAGCTGTCGCCGAGCGACGAGCGGGTGACGGCGCTCGCGACTCGCGCGGCCGAGCGCCTGGCTCTCGCCGGAAGGAGGGCTCATCGGCTCGGCGACGTAGGGGCGACGGCGGATCTCCTCCGGCGTGCACGCGCGCTGTGCGCGGTCGCGCCGGCCGCGCTCGAGGTCGAGTTCGCAGACGCGCTCCTGTGGGCAGGGCACCCCGCCGAGGCGGAGGAGGTGCTCGACGAGGCCGAGGCGCGGGCGGCCGGGAAGGGCAATCGGTCGGCAGAGCTCCTCGTCCGGCTAGTGCGGACAGCGATCTCCTGGGGAGTGAATCCGGAAGGGAAATCCCTCGAGCTCAGCCAGCTGGCGGAAGAAGCGGTTCCGGTCTTCGAGGCGGAGGGGTGTGAGTCGGGTCTGATGCGTGCCTGGATCGCGCTCGGGCAGTGCGAGCACATGCACGG
>DASSSO010000178.1:0-18925 GCA_035776735.1 Gaiellaceae bacterium
AACGGCCAGGAGGCGGTCACGTACATCGACGAGCGCCTGAAGCCGATCACCGAGACCAGCTACGGGATCTGCATCTACCAGGAGCAGTACATGGAGATCGCCAAGCAGCTGGCCGGCTTCTCGTCGGCCGAGGCGGACGACCTCCGCAAGGCGATCGGGAAGAAGATCCACTCGCTGATGGCGTCCCTCAAGGACAAGTTCCTCGAGGGCTGCGCCGCGAACGGCGTGTCCCACCAGGTGGCGACGCAGCTCTGGAAGGACACGGAGCAGTCACAGGACTACTCGTTCAACAAGTCGCATGCGGCCTGCTACGCGCTGATTGCGTACCGCACCGCGTGGCTGCGGGCGAACCATCCGTGCGAGTACATGGCCGCGCTGATCTCGTCCGTGATGAACACCAAGGACCGGGTGCCGCTCTACGTCAACGCCTGCGCGGAGATGGGGATCGCGGTCGAGCCGCCCGACGTGAACTCGTCCCAACGGGACTTCGCCGTCGTGGAGGGAAAGATCCGCTTTGGCCTCAATGCGGTAAAGAACGTGGGGGAGGCAGCCGCGGCGGCGATCGTCGCCGCGCGCGAGAGCGGGGGCTCGTTTGCCTCCCTCTGGGATTTCACCGAGCGGGTCGACCCGACGGTCGTCAACAAGCGCGCACTCGAGGCGCTGGTGAAGTGCGGCGCGCTCGACTCGACCGGGGCGCCGCGGCGCGGAATGCTCGCGGTGATCGACCACGCGCTGGCCTGGGGCGGGCGCGAGCAGGCCGACCGGCTGCTCGGGCAGGGGTCGATCTTCGACCTCGGCGAGGACGCGGCGCAGCCGAAGGTGCACCCGCAGATCCCGGACGGCGAGTTCGAGAAGTCGGAGCTGCTCGCGCTCGAGAAGGAGTCGCTCGGCCTCTACGTCTCCGAGCACCCGCTCGCGGCCGTGAAGGATCAGCTCACGCGCAAGACGGACTGCCGGCTCTCCGAGGTCGCCGCGCGGCGCGACGGCGAGATCGTCACGGTCGGCGGCATGGTCGGCGCGCTGAAGCAGGTGACCACGCGCAAGGGCGACCCGATGGTCTTCGTCCAGCTCGACGACATCACCGGCAGCGCCGAAGTCGTCGTCTTCAACTCCGTCTACCTCGCCTCGCAGGAGCTCCTGCAGCAGGACGCGATCCTGGTCGTCAAGGGACGGGTCGACCACAAGCAGGCGGGCGAGACGAAGGTGATCGCGATGGAGGTGACAGCGTTCGCGGCAGCCCAGACCGTGACCGAGGTCCGGCTCCGGGTCGACGCGCGCAAGGCGCCCGCGGGGCTGCTGAAGGACCTGAAGCTGCTGATGAAGGACTTTCCCGGCGAGGCGGCGGTGATCATGAGTGTCGACACGTCGCTCGGCCCGAAGGTGCTGGAGCTCGGCTCCGGCTACCGCGTCAGCCCGACACCCGCCTTCTTCGGCGAGGTGAAGGCGCTGCTGGGCGAGGCGGCCGTCGCTTGACTCGCGCGCGCTGAGAGACGAATACTCCCCTCCGCGTGAGGCTCAGTCCCGCCACCGGAATCGTGATCGGCGCGCTGCTCGGCTGGGGCGTCAACATCGTCGCGCTGCTGACGATCGACTGGCTCTTCGACAGCGTGGAGATCGGCCGGTGGGGCTCGATCCTGCTCGGCGCGGCGGTGTTCGCCATCGCGAACGCGATCCTGAAGCCGATCCTCGCGATCCTGACGTTCCCGCTGATCGTCTTCACGCTCGGCCTCTCCTACTTCGCGCTCAACATGCTGATGCTCGCGCTCGCCGAGTGGATCGCACCCGACTTCACGATCGACGGCTTCTGGACGTACGTGGGTGCGACGATCGTCGTCTCGATCGTGAACTGGATCCTCTACTCGCTGCTCGAGCGACTGCTCGGCGCGCCGCGCGTCGCCTAGCGGCGCGCCGCGCGAGGACCTCGACGAATGGCTAGTTGGCGTCCCCGGCGGCGAGGTGACATCGTGGGACCTCAAACTGTCCGGTTGCGTGGCGCGGGAGCTCTCCCGAAGCGGCTCGTCACGCGTCCGGCGGCTAGCTAGCAATCCCCCGCCCAGTGAGAGACCCGCCGCTGCGACGACACGACCGACGCCGATTCCTCGGCGGGGGCTGGCCCGCGTCCTTCCTCGCCTTGACCTGTGTCTGCGCGCTCTGCGCACCACTCACGGCCGGGGCGGACTCCGAGGCGCAGACCCTGCTCGCGCCGTCGCTGCTCGAGGCGGCGCAGGCCCAGCCGGACGCCGCGTTCGATGTGATCGTGCAGAGCAGCGAGAGCACCGGCTCGGCTGCGGACGCCGTACGCACGGCGGCGAGCGTCGAGAGCACGACCGCGGTCGCCGACAGGTTCGTGACCGTCCAGGGCGTCGCGGCCACCGTGACGGGGAGCCAGCTCATGGCGCTCGCTCAGAGCTCCGCGCCGCTCGTGATCACGCGGGACGATCCGATGACCATCGCGGACGAGCCGACCGACCCGGAGCCTCCGTCGCAACAGGTCGTCGAGCTTCCCGTCAGCGTTCCGGCGAACACCGAACAGCCGGCCGTGCTCGGCGACGCGGAGCCGCGGCGGACGCTGACGGCGACGCCGGGCGCCTGGAGTGGGGGCGCGCTCACGTACGCCTACGCGTGGGAGCGGTGCTCCGTCGAGCCGCGGGCGCACGGCTCGAACTGCGAGGAGATCCACGGTGCGGCCGAGGCCGCGTACACCCCGACGGTCGACGACCTGGGGCTGCGGCTGCGCGTCTCGGTCACCGCCATCAACGACCTGGGCTCGAGCACCGCCGCCTCGCAGCCCACCGAGCCCGTCACCGTGCGGCCGCCGGTCCAGGCGTCCGAGATCGGAATCCTCGGGACCGCGGAGGAGGACCAGAAGCTGAGCGCCGCTCACGGGAGCTGGGACGGCACGCCACCGTTCGACTTCGACTACCAGTGGCAACGCTGCGACGCCGGCGGGGAGAGCTGCACGGACATCGACCGGGCGAACAAGCCGACCTACACGCTCGACCGTGAAGACGTCAAGACGACCGTGCGGCTCCTCCTCACGGTCCGGAATGACGCAGGGGAGGCGTCCGCGTCCTCGGAGCCCACGTCTCCCGTGCTCGCCATGCCCGCGAGGCATCCGCGCTTCAAACAGCACTGGCCCTACGTCGCCGGCGTGGATTCGCTGCTCGCGGCCACAGAAGCCACAACGGCGCAGCCGGCCACGATCGCGATCGTCGACTCCGGGATCGACGCCGACAGAGTCGACTTCGGGGGACGCGTGATCGAGCAGGTGACGCTTACGGAGCGGGAGCCGAACAGCCCCGGGGACGGCAACGGCCACGGGACGGCCGTCGCGAGCGTCGCGGCCGGAGAGGCCGAGGGCTACACCGGGGCCGCGCCCGACGCGAACCTCGTCTCGATCGACGTCCTCGACGATCACGGCGTCGGGAGCACGAGCGACGTGATCGCGGCAGCCGACTGGATCTACGAGCACAGGGAGCGGCTGAACATCCGGGTCGCCAACTTCTCCCTCCACGGGACCTCGCTCGCGAGCCTCGTCTCCGATCCGCTGGACAAGGCGGTCGAGCGGCTGTGGCTGAGCGGGATCGTGGTCGTCGCCGCAGCCGGGAACTACGCCACCGACGGCGCCGAGAGCGCCGTCCCGTTCGCGCCGGGCAACGACCCGTTCGTGCTCACGGTCGGTGCCACGGACACCGGCGGCTCGTTCACGAAGCGCGACGACGTGGCCGCGCCCTGGTCGGCCTGGGGCTACACACGCGACGGCTTCGCCAAGCCGGAGCTCGTCGCCCCCGGGCGCTACATCGCCGCCGCGGTCTCCTCGACCGCAAAGCTGACGCGGGACCGGCCCGACCGGGTCGTCGAGCCCGGCTACATGCAGCTCTCGGGAACCTCACTGGCAGCGCCGGTGGTGGCCGGGAGCGCCGCGACGATCCTGGGCGTGCACCCGGACTGGTCGCCGGATCAGGTAAAGGGCGCGCTCATGCTGACGACGGAGCCGCTGCCTCGGGCGACGCCGCGATCGGTCGGCGTCGGCTCCCTGAACGCGCACGAGGCCGCGGCGGTCGTCGAGCCACCGAACCCGAACCTCGCGCTCAACCAGTTCCTCGTGCCCGATCCCTCGGGCAGCGCGACGCCCGTCTTCGACGCATCCGCGTGGACGCAGGTCGTGGCGAGCGATCCCGCCTGGTCGAGCGTCGCCTGGGGCTCCGTCGCCTGGGGGTCGGCCGCCTGGTCGAGCGTCGCGTGGGGCTCTGTCGCGTGGGGATCCGTCGCGTGGGGATCCGTCGCCTGGGGCTCGGTCGCCTGGGGCTCGGTGGCGTGGGGATCCGTCGCCTGGGGAAGCCACCACAGGAACGACTTCCACCCCGGTGGTGGTTACTGGGTGCGGAACTGAGTGCCTAGCCGCGGTAGGGGGAGGGCGGCGGCGGAGGGCTTGCAGCGCTCTCCGCCGCCGGCCTTGGGGAGAGCCCAGGCCGGACGCTGCGGCTGCGTCCGTCCCAGGGCCCAAAAGCGACGGCCTCGGTCGAACCGGGCGGTTGTCCGAAGCCGGCCAATCGCCACAGTCGACGGTTGAGGACCGCCGCGGGGGAGAAACTCTCGGGGCTCATCGTTTTCGTCCGATCGTTGCGCGCCAGAACTCGTCCGGCGGCGCGTGCTTGAACTCGTCCTCGAGGACGGAGCGCGGCGTCTCGTTGGTGGCGGCCGCGATGTGGCCGAGGAGACGGCGGAACGCGAGCAGAGTCGCGTCGACGTCGATCCGTCCGTCGGATCCGAGCGGGAGCTCCGGCGGCTGCGCCGAGGTATCAGGCGAACCGAAGATCGATGTGTTGCTCATGCGCGAATCTTCGTCTTCGCGCTCCATCCGGCGGTAAGCGCCCGGTAATTGCGCTAGAAGAAACCCGTGAGCCGACACCTGGACTATCGGATCCTCGGCCCGCTCGAGGTCAACGACGCGGGCAGCCCTGTCGTGCTCCGTGGGACGCGCCAGCGGGAGCTGCTGGCCGCGCTGCTGCTGCATCCGAACGAGATCGTCGCCACGGATCGGCTCATCGACGAGCTCTGGGAGGGCGATCCGCCGCCGACGGCGGCGAAGATCATCCAGAACGGGGTCTCGCAGCTCCGCAAGCTCCTCGAGCCGGATCGCGAGGAGGGAACCGAGCCGCTGCTCGTGACCCGCAGCCCCGGCTACGTGCTCCGCGTGCGCGAGGGCGAGTTGGACGCGGATCGGTTCGAGCGCCTGATCGAGGAGGCGAGGCGCGACCTCGCCGCGGGAGGCTCGGCGGAGGCGGCGAGCGGTCTGCGTGAGGCGCTCGACCTCTGGCGGGGACCGGTGCTCGCCGATCTCGGCGACGCGTCCTTCGTGCGCACCGAGTCTGCGAGGCTGGAGGAGCTGCGGCTGGCGGCCACGGAGGATCGGATCGAGGCCGACCTCGCACTGGGGCATCACGCCGACCTCGTCGCCGAGCTCGAGGCGCTCGTCGCGACGCACCCCCTCCGCGAGCGTCTCCGTGCCCAGCTGATGCTCTCGCTCTATCGCTCGGGGCGCCAGGCCGAGGCGCTCCGCGTCTACCAGGAGACGCGGGAGGTGCTCGTCGAGGAGCTCGGGCTCGAGCCGAGCCCCGCGCTCCAGCGGCTGGAGCGCGCCGTCCTCGTCCAGGATCCGGCACTCGAGCTCACGACGGAGGAACGACCTGCGCAACCGTCGGCGCCGGCGCCGGTCGAGACGCGAAAGCTCGTCTCGGTGGTCTCGACCGACGTGCTCAGCGTCAGCGGCCCGCACGATCCGGAGGCGCTCCAACGGCCGATGAGCCGGGCCGTCGAGACCGTCACCCAAGTGCTCGAGCGGCACGGTGCGAGCACGGAGGCTTCGAGCACCGGTGGAGTGATCGGAATCTTCGGCGTCCCGACCGTCCACGAGGACGATGCCCTCCGCGCCGTGCGCGCCGCGCGAGAGGCCGGTGATGCGCTCGCCGAGCTCCTTCCGGAGCTCGAACGCGACTGGGGGCTCGCGGTCGCGCTGAGGTCGGGTGTGAAGACCGGCGAGGTGGTCGCCGGGGACTCGGCGTCGCGCGGCGTCGTCGCCGGGGACGTCGTGACCGTGGCAGCCCGCCTCCAGCAGGCGGCCGAGCCGGGCGAGATCCTGCTCGACGACGTGACCGAGCAGCTCGTGCGCGGCACGGTGCGCGCCGAGCGGTTGGAGCCGACCGGACTGAGGGGCACCGGACAGCAGTCGGCCTGGCGGCTGCTCGAAGTCCTGGACCGGGTCTCCGAGCAGCGGCGGCGCTCCGAGGCGCCGCTGGTCGGCCGCCGCGACGAGCTCACGAGACTGCGGCAGGCGCTGGAGCGGTCGTCACTCGAGCGGACGGCGCAGCTCCTCACCGTCCTGGGCCCGCCGGGGATCGGAAAGTCGAGACTGGCGAGGGAGTTCGTCCGGTCGCTCGACGAACACGCGACCGTGCTCCACGGGCACTGCCTCTCGTACGGCGAGGGGATCACGTTCTGGCCGCTCCACGACGTCATCATCCAGGTGGCCGGCGAAGAGCCCGGCGAGGCGCTCAGGTCCCTGCTCGAAACGGAGGACGGCGCGGAGGCGGTCGTCGATCGGCTTCTCGACGCGATCGGCATCACCGGAAACGCGAGCTCGAACGAAGAGACGTTCTGGGCGGCACGGAAACTCTTCGAGACGCTGGCGCGAGAACGCCCACTCGTCGTCGTCTTCGACGCGGTCCACTGGGCCGAACCCACGTTTCTCGACCTGGTCGAGCATGTCACGGAGTGGTCGAGCGACGCCCCGATCCTTCTGCTCTGCCTCAGCCGGCCCGAGCTCCTCGATGCCCGGCCACGGTGGGCGGGCGGACGCGCGAACGTCAGCTCGGTCGTCTTGGAGCCGCTGTCCCGCTCCGAGAGCGAGGAGCTGATCACGTCGCTGCTCGACGGGCACGAGCTCGGCGAGAACACGCGTGCGCGGATCGTCCGGCACGCCGAGGGCAATCCACTCTTCATCGAGCAGCTGCTCGCGATGGTCGGTGAGAACGGCGCCGAGGCCAGAGGCTTCACCATCCCGCCGACCATCCAGGCGCTTCTCGCCGCCAGGCTCGAGCATCTGGGGGCCGACGAGCGGGCGGTCCTCCAGCGCGGCTCGGTGCTCGGACGTCGGTTCCCGCGCGCCGCGCTCATCGACCTGTGGCCGCCGGCCGAGCGCGGGGCGGCCGCGCCGGCACTCGAGAAGCTCGTCCACCGCGAGCTCCTGCGGCCGGCCCGTCCGAGCGGCCCGGGCGGGGAGGCCTTCCGCTTCGAGCACCTCCTGCTGCTCGAGGTCGCGTACGACTCGTTGCCCAAGCTTGCGCGGGCCGACTTGCACGAGCGCTTCGCTGACTGGCTGGAACGGGCGACGGCGCAACGGGCCGGCGAGTTCGAGGAGATCGTCGGCTACCACCTCGAGCGCGCCCACGGCTACCGTGCCGAGCTGGGGCCTCCGGACCCGCAGGGGCGGGCTATCGCGCGGCGGGCCGCGACACGGCTTGGCGCCGCCGGCCGGCGCGCGTACGAGCGGGGCGACCTCCAGGCTGCCGTGCGGCTGCTCTCGCGAGCGACCGCGCTGCTCGAGCGAGGATCAGCCGGGCGGGCCGAGCTGCTGACGGATCTCGCGGAGGCGCTCCGGGAGACGGGTGATTTCGAGCAGGCACAGCGCGTGCTCGACGAGGTGATCGAGCAGGCGTCCGCCGCCGACGATCGCGTGCTCGAGGCGCGGGCGTTGGTGATCCGCCTGCGGCTGCAGCTGCTCACCGATCCGGCGCTGACCGACGAGGTCACCAGGCAGGGAGAGTCGCTCGTCGAGACTTTCGAGGAGGCGGGCGACGAGCGTCTGCTCGCGAAGGCGTGGGAGCTGCTCGCCTGGGCGCCGTGGTTCAGGTGCCGCGCGGCCGCGACGAACGAGGCGCTGCGGCGTGCGATCGACTACGCGAGGCGCGCGGGCGACGCGCGAACGGAGGCGCAGAGCCTGAACTTGTCCGTCGGCGCCGCATTCTTCGGGCCGATGCCGGTCTCCGAGGCGATCCGGCTCTGCGAGGACATTCTCGCCGAAGGGGGCCAGCAGCGGCGGATCGTCGCGTCGGCCTACCGCGCGCTCGCGGGCCTCAAGGCGATGGCCGGCGCGTTCGAGGAAGCGCGCGAGCTCGTCGCCTCGCACAAGGAGATCCTCCAAGAGCTGGGGCTCACCGTGACGGCTGCGTCGGCGGCCGAGACGTACGGGATCGTCGAGATGCTCGCCGGAGACCCGGCCGCGGCGGCGCGCGAGCTCTCGGCGGGCTACGACGTGCTCGAGGAGATCGGCGAGACCGCGACCTTCCCCGACCTCGCTGCCAAGCTGGCGTCCGCGCTCTACGCGCAGGGCGAGGACGATCGGGCGCTGGAGTTGAGCGAGGTCAGCGAACGCGCTACGGCTCCGGACGATCTTTCCGCCGCCGTCCAGTGGCGGACGGTCCGGGCGAAGCTCCTGGCCAGGCGAGGCGAGCTGGGACAGGCGGAAGCACTCGCCCGGGAGGCAGTGGCCCTCGCCGAGGAGACGGACTTCCTCGTCCTGCGTGGCGACGCTTGCATGGACCTGGCCGAGGTGCTGCGAGCCTCCGGGCGCCTCGAAGAGGCGAGGGCGTCGACCGAGCAGGCACTCGAGCTCTTCGAGCGGAAGGAGAACGTCGTCTCCGCCGCCCGGGCGCGGTCGCTTCTCGGCGGCTGACCCGTCGGCGGAATACCATCGGCGCATGGCGCGCCTCACCGGCCTCGCACCCGTCCTCGTCGTCCCCGAGGTGCTGGAGACGCTCGCCTACTACCGGGACAAGCTCGGCTTCGAGACGGAGGGCTGGGAGGCGAACCCCGCGCAGTACGGCTATGCGTGGCGGGACGACTGCCATCTCCACTTCAACCAGGGGGAGCAGCCGAGGCCGAACCACGAGGTCGTGCAGCCGGATCTCTTCGACGTCTACCTCTGGGTCGACGACGTGGACGCGCTCCACCGGGAGTTCCTCGAGCGCAGCGCCGACCTCCTGCACGAGCCGATCGAGCGTCCTTGGCGGATGCGCGAGATCCGCGTCCAGGATCCGAACGGCTACATCCTCGCCTTCGGGCAGCGCACCGAGTAGGAACCGCGGGCTCGCGGGCGGTGTAGAACGGCCAGTGGTGGGCCGGCCACTGTCAGAAGCGGAGCTCGTCGAACGAGCAAAGCGCGGCGACCAGGACGCCTACGGAGAGCTCGTGCATGCATATCAGGGGATCGCCTTCCGGACCGCCTACGTGCTGACCGGCAACGCAGCCGACGCCGAGGACGCTGCGCAGGACGCCTTCGTCAAGGCCTTCTACGCGCTCGGGCGCTTCAGGCCGGGCGCCGAGCTGCGCCCCTGGCTCCTCCGGATCGTCGCCAACGAGGCCCGGAACAAACGCCGTTCGGCCGGCCGGCGCACGAACCTCGCGCTGCGCGCCGCGGCGGACCCGCTCTCGGGGGGCGCGGCCCCGTCCCCCGAGGCCAACCTCCTCGCGGGCGAGCAGCAGGAGGCGCTGCTCGCGGCGGTGAACGCGCTTCCGGAGGAGCAGCGCGACGTCGTTGCCTGCCGCTACTTCCTCGAGCTGACCGAGGAGGAGACGGCCGAGGCGCTCGGGGTGCGGAAAGGGACGGTCAAGTCACGCCTCTCGCGTGGGCTCGACCGCCTGCGCTCGCAGCTGGAGGCGCACGATGCCTGAGCTCGAGCGCGCACTCCGCGTTGTCGGCGGGAACCTCGACTTCCCGGCGACGCCCGACCTGACCGGAGGCGTGCGGCGCCGGCTGGCCGAGGGCGAGCGGCCGTCCCGCTTCCGGCGCCGCACGCTCGTGATCGCGCTCGCCGTCCTCGCGGTCGCCGCCGGCGCCGTGCTCGTCGTCCCGCAGGCGCGGAGCACGGTTCTCGACTGGCTCGGGATCGGCAACGTGACGATCCGGTACGTCGAGGAGCTGCCCTCCGTGGACTCGGCGACGGGCGACCTGGGCCTGGGCGAGCGCGTCAGCCTCGACGAGGCGGAGGAGCGGGCCAGGTTCCACGTGATGGTTCCCACCGTCGACGACCTCGACGATCCGCCGAAGGTGTACTTCCGCGAGGCGGACCGCCAGGTCGGGTTCCTCTACGGGTCGGAGGACGATCCGAAGCTCCTGATCACGCAGGCGGGGGTCGGGGGTGCCCTGACGAAGCTCGTGAACCTGAACGCGACGGACACGGAGCTCGTCACCGTCCGGGCGGGAGATGCGGGCGTCTGGCTGTCCGGGGAGAAGCACGGCCTGTTCTATCCGGGCGCCGAGCACGAGGAACCGTTCCGGCTCGTCGGGAATGCGCTCGTCTACGAGACCTCGAACGGCGTGACCGTTCGCATCGAGGCCGAGGTCTCGAAGGACGAGGCCCTGCGCATCGCACGCTCGATGCGCTGAGCGGCCGGGAACCGGATCGCGGCCGCAGGTGTAGAGGCTGCAGCGATCAGGAGGTTTGCTCCATGAAGAGACTGCTCATCCCGCTCGCACTCGCCTGCCTGGCGGTGCCGGCGAGCGCCTTCGCCGGCGGCTGGGCGACGGCGGGCCTGTCGGCCCCGCCCGACGACATCGCGGCGGGCGACAAGTGGAACGCGAGCATCACGATCCTCCAGCACGGCGAGACGCCGCTCGCGGGCGTCAGCCCGACGCTGACGATCCGCAACGGCTCCTCGTCGAAGACCTTCCAGGCGGTGGCCACGGACAAGCCGGGCGTCTACACGGCCTCGGTCGTCTTCCCCAGGGACGGCACGTGGTCGTACGAGGTGTACGACGGGTTCACGCAGTACGGCGGCGCACAGACGCACACGTTCGGGAACGTGTCCGTCGGGCCGGGCGGCGCCGGTGGCCTGCCGTTCTTCGCGATCATCGGCGTCGGCGCGATCTTGATCGCGGCGGTGGCGCTGATCTACCTGCTCTCCCGGCGAGTGCGCGTCCGCGCTCCGGCACCGGCGAGCTAGTCCTCTCCACATGTGGGCGGCCCTCGAGGCCGCCCACACATTCCTAACCCTGAGGCTCGTCCCGGCATAGGCGCTGAGCCGCCAGACCACGTTGGGCGGCGCCAGGCGTCGTCCTCAGCCGCGTCCATATCGAGGATATGAACGCGGCCTGCGTCCGGGCCTGGCATCCGCCCAACGCGCCCTGACGGCGAGCCCTCTACCGAGACGAGCCTCAAAACTCCCCCAAAGGGGGAGAACGGCGGTCGCTGCAAAGCCGACGATGTGCGGGTAAGCGACCACCGGAGGCACTGCGGACATGGCCCAGACCGAAATCCACGTCCTCGAGGACACAGAGCTCGAGAAGATCGAGCGCTGGCGCGCCGAGGAGCTGGTGCGGGCGGGGTTCGGGACGCGCGCAGCCGGGCGGCTCGCGGCGCGACACGACATCGATCTCCACCGCGCCGTCGGGCTGCTCGAGCAGGGCTGTCCCCCCGAGCTCGCAGTCAAGATTCTCCTCTAGGGCCACCGCCCTCCGAGACACGTCCCAGTGACTGTCACTGGGACCTGTCCGGCGCGTACGGGCAGAATGCCGCCCGTGATCGCATCGATCCCTTCGCCGTCGAGCGGCTTCTTCGAGCTCGGCCCGCTCGACATCCACATGTACGGCCTGATGCTGCTGCTGGCGATCGCCGTCTGCATCGTCGTCACCGGCCTCCGCTGGACGAAGCGGCCCGGCGGCGGCGACTGGGACCTCCTGCTGCGCATCGCCGTCTGGGGCGTCGCCGCAGGGATCGTCGGCGCCCGCGCGTACCACGTGGTCACGAGCTGGTCCGAGGTTCCCGACCCGAAGTGGCAAGGCGTCTTCATGGTCTGGAAGGGCGGGCTCGGCGTCTGGGGCGGGATCCTGCTCGGGACGCTCGTCGGCGCCTACATCTGCAAGCGCGCGGGGAAGAGCCCGCTGATCCTCATGGATGCCGCCGCGCCGGGCCTGATGCTCGCGCACGGCATCGGCCGGTTCGGCAACTGGTGGAACCAGGAGCTCTTCGGGAAGCCGACCGACCGGCCGTGGGGACTCGAGATCGACCCGGAGAACCGCCCGTTCGAGTACGCGGTCTCGGAGACGTTCCACCCGACCTTCCTCTACGAGTTCCTCTACGTGACGGCGGCGGCGGTCCTGCTGCTCGTCCTCGACCGCTTCATCCGTTTCCGGCCGCCCGCGCTCTTCGCGCTCTACGTCTCGCTCTACACGTTCGGCCGCTTCTTCGAGGAGATGCTGCGGATCGACCCGTCGCACGAGCTCGGGCCCTGGCGCCTGAACGCGTGGGTCTCGGTCGTCGTCTTCGTCCTCTCCACGGCGTTCTTCGTCTACTGGCAGCTGCTCCGTGGCCGAGGCCGCCCGCGCCGGCTTCGCCGCGAGAAGGCGCGCGAGGCGCCGAAGGGCGCGCCCGCGATGGCGATCCCCAAGGGCCGCGTCCGACCTCCCCGCTAGCGTCCGACCCCGATGGCGGTGCCGGTCCGCGAGCTCGAGCTCGACCTCGAGGCGTTCGAAGGTCCCTTCGACCTGCTGCTCGCGCTCGTCCTGCGCGATGAGCTCGACCTGGGGGAGGTGGACGTCGCCGGCATCGTCCTCGCCTTCCTGGAGCGGCTCGCCGAACGGGACGAGCTGGATCTCGACGCCTGCGGCGAGTTCCTCGTCCTGGTTGCGGCGCTGCTCGAGCTGAAGGCGCGCGCGCTCCTCACCGGCGAGGAGACCGACCTCGAGGATCTCGACCCGGCGGAGGCGGCCGAGGAGCTCGCCCGGCGCCTGGCCGAGTACCGGCGGATCAAGGAGGCGGCCGCCTGGCTGATCGACCGCCTGGACGAGGAGAGCGACCGCTACTTCCGGCTCGGGCCCGCACCGCTCGCGCCGAGGGTCGAGCGACGCCTCGCTCCGCAGGACCCGGCGCAGCTCGCCACGGCGCTCCGGGCGCTCGCCGCGGAGCCGCCGGCCGTCTCGCTCGCGCACCTCGAGCTCCGCTTCCCGCCCGTGGAACGATTCCTGAGCCGCTTCCGGGCGCTGCTCGCCCGGCGGGCACGCTTCGACTTCGACACGGAAGTGCACGGAATGGCGCGCGTCGAGCAGGCCGTGGCGTTTCTCGCGCTCCTCGAGCTGCGGAAGACGGACGAGATCGAGCTCTCCCAGGCGGCGCCGTTCGCCCCCATCCGCGTACGGAGGAACGCCGAACCACAGACGGAAAGGACAAACGCATGGACCGCCCGCTCCGCCTAGTCGCCGCAAACCCGCTCGACCGTCTCGCCCGCACGCTGGAGGCCCTGTTGGTCGTCGCTTCCCAGCCGCTGTCCGCCGACGAGCTCGCCGAGGCGGCAGCCGAGGACGCCGAGCGCGTCGAGATGGCGCTGAAGCTCCTCGGCGAGCGCTTCCAGGAGGGCCGCAGCGGCATCGTCCTCGAACAGGTCGCGGGCGGCTGGGCGTTCCGCGCCTCACGCGAGGCGGCGGAGGCGTGCGGCCGGCTGTTCGAGCGACCGGTCGAGCGCGGCCTCTCCCAGGCCGCGATGGAGACGCTGGCCGTCGTCGCCTACCTCGGGCCCTGCTCCCGGCCGGAGATCGCCCGCCTCCGCGGCGTGGCGGCCGACTCGGTCGTCGCAGGGCTCGTGGAGCGCGGCCTGATCGCCGAGGCCGGACGCGAGGAGGGCGGCGCGGTGCGCTACCGGACGACGCCGCTCTTCGAGCGGGTCTTCGGGCTGGAGAGCCTCTCCGTGCTGCCGCGGCTGGACGACCTCGGCGACGCCGGGGACATCCGCGAACGCCTCGAGTCGCTCGCCGAGAAGCGCCCGGCCTGAAGCCACCGGCTCGCCGGCAGAGGCGCGATCGGCATTGCAAGCGACCGCCTCTAGGATCGCCCCGTGGCTGACGCCCCGGCGATGGAGATGCGCGGACTCTCGAAGACGTACGCGAGCGGTGTGCGTGCGCTCGTCGACGTGGACCTTCGGGTCGAGCGCGGCGAGGTCTTCGGATACCTCGGCCCGAACGGCGCCGGCAAGAGCACGACGATCCGCCTCCTGCTCGACCTGATCCGGCCGACGGCCGGCCGGGCGGACGTCCTCGGGCACGACACGCGCGCGCGGAGCGTGGAGGCCCGCCGCCGGGTGGGCTACGTCCCGGGCGACCTCCGCCTGGCCGACCGTCTCACCGGAGACGAACAGCTCGACTCGCTCGCGCGGCTGCGAGGCGGCGTCGACCTCGGCCTGCGCGCCGAGCTCGTAGAGCGCTTCGAGTGCGTCCTCGACCGGCCGATCAAGGAGCTCTCGCGCGGCAACCGCCAGAAGCTCGGCGTCGTTCAGGCGTTCATGCACCGGCCGGAGGTGTTGATCCTCGACGAGCCGACCGCCGGGCTCGACCCGCTGAACCAGGAGGAGTTCCGCAAGCTCGCGCGGGAGACGGCCGCCGACGGCCGAACGGTCTTCCTCTCGTCGCACTCGCTCGAGGAGGTCCAGCGGATCGCGGACCGCGTCGGGATCATCCGCACGGGCCGCCTGATCGACGTGGACTCGGTCGCGTCGCTCCGCGAGCGCTCGCTGCGCCGCATCGCGATCCGGTTCGCCGAGCCCGCCGATCCGTCCGCGTTCGCCGGGCTGGACGGCGTCCGCGTCCAGAGCGCGGAGGGAACGACGGTCGTCCTCTCCGCGCCCGAGACCGCGATGGACGGGGTGATCCGCGAGGCGGCGCGTCACCGGATCGCCGACTTCGTCTCCGAGCCGGCCGACCTGGAGGAGATCTTCCTCGAGCTCTACCGGGAGAACGATGGGCGCGGCTGAGCTCCTCCGTCGCGGCCTTCTCGACCGGACGCGGACCCTGCTCGCGTGGAGCATCGGCATCGTTGCGTACGTCGGGTTGCTGGCGGCGACGTTCACGTCGATCGAGGGCTCGGAGAGCTTCGACGAGCTCGTCCAGGACTACCCGGCGGCGCTGAAGGACCTCTTCGGCCTGTCCGACGTCGTCCTGACGACGGGGTCGGGCTACATGGACACCGAGCTCTTCAACATCATGCTCCCGCTCCTGGTCCTCGTCCTCGCGATCGGCGCGGGGAGCCGGACGCTGGCCGGGGAGGAGGAGGCGGGGAGGCTGGAGCTGCTGCTCGCGTATCCGATCCGCAGACGGAGCGCCGTCCTCGCGAAAGGGCTCGCGGTCGCCCTGGAGGTCGCGGTCGTCTCCGCGGCGGGCCTCCTCGCCCTCGCGGCGTTCGACCCCCTCGTCGGCCTCGACCTGGACTTCGAGCGCCTCTCCGGCGCGACGCTTGCGCTGGCGCTCCTCGGCGTCCTGCATGCGTGGCTTGCGATCGCGGTCGGCGCGGCCCGCCCCGGCCGGGGGCTCGCGATCGCGGTCCCGGCCGGTCTCGCCGCGGCGGCGTATCTCGTCAACGGCCTCCAGGACCTCGCGTCGTGGCTGAAGCCCTTCCGGTTCCTCTCGAGCTTCTGGTGGGCGGGGCAGTCGCCGCTCTCGACGGGCGTCCAGTACGACGGATGCCTGGTCATCGCGGCCGCCGCCGTCGCCGCGCTGGTCGCAGGCGCGCTCCTGATCGAGCGCCGCGACCTCCAGGTTCCCTAGGCCCTAGGCCGTCAGCCTGTAGAAGCGCCAGAAGTCGTGTTCGATCGGCACGACCTGGACGCTGGAGAACCCGGCCTCCTCGGCGTAGCGGCGGAACGTCGACTGGCGCATCGCCGTGCCCGTCTCCGCCGAGGGCTGCTCGACGCGGCCCACCGGCAGGCAGTGGAGGATCGACCAGCCGTACATCACGCGCTCGACGTCGTCGCCGGGCGCCGTGAACTCGTCCGCGACCTTCTCGTCGGCGACGAGCGCGACGCCGCCGTCGGCGAGCAGGTCGCGGATCGCAGCCAGCGCCTCGACCGGCTTCGCCAGGTCGTGGATCGCCTCGAAGACGGTCACGAGGTCATAGCGGTGCGCGAGCGCCGGGTCGGCCGCGTCGCGGACCTGGAAGTCGACACGCTCGCCGACGCTCTCGGCGGCCGCCGCCGAACGGGCGAGCATGATCGACTGCGGGTCCAGGTCGAACCCGTCGACGTGGACGTCGGGGTAGGCCTTCGCGATCGCGATGCTCGACCATCCGGTCCCGCAGGCGACGTCCGCCACCCGCACGGAGCCGGCGCGCAACCGCTCGTCGACGTCGGGCAGCGCCGGCAGCCACTCGGAGGCGAGCAGGTTCACGTACTGCGTCCGGTTCATGTCGCCCTGGCCCTCGAGGAAGTCGTCCGGGTAGTCGGCGTAGGGCACCCCACGGCCGGAACGGAAGGCGGCCAGCACCTGCGGAAGCGGGTGGACCATCCCCACCATCATCCGCGCGAACGCCGCCATGTAGTTGACGCTGTCGCGGTCGAGCAGGACCTCGTCGTGCCCGGGCGGGATCCGGTAGCGACGCTCCGCAGGCCCGGCCGCGGGATCGTCGACCTCGAGGATCCCCCCGACGGCCTGGTGCTCGAGCCACTCCCGGACGTAGCGCTCGTCGCATCCGACCGAGGACGCCACCTCGCCGGGCGTGGCTGCGCCGTCCGCCAGCGCCGCGTAGAGGCCGAGCCGGTCGCCGATGTAGACGGCGAAGAGGTCGTTGAAGCCGAGCACGGCCTCGAACAGGCGCTCGACGAGCGCGTCGCGACGCTCGGAGTCGGCCGCTGCCGCCATTGGGGCGACTCTAAAGCGCGGCGGCGATTTCTCCTAGAGCGGCGACGACGTCGAGGTCGTCGTGGACGGCGTGCTGGAGCATCACGCGCTCGACCCCTGCGGCCTCGAACTCGCGCAGGCCGTCGACGAGGTCGACCGTGCTGCCGGCGAGCCCGCGCCGCTTCAGCTCCTCGAACCAGCGGTCCGGCGGGCCGGCGCGAGGGTAGACCTCCACGAAGCGCTTCGCGTGGTCGCGGCCGAGCAGGAACGGCGTCATGACCGAGAAGCGCAGCGAGGCCGGGTCGCGGCCCTCGAGCTCGCAGGCCTCGTCGAGCTTGCGGCGCCGGCGCGCGGCCTCCGCCGGGTCGACGCCGAACGTGTTGTACTCGTCCGCGAAGCGGGCCGCCGGCACGGCGGTCCCACGAGCGGCGCTGCCGCCGACGATCAGCGGCGGGCGTGGCCGCTGGACGACGAGCGGGTCGTCGCGGAGCTGCCGCTCGACGTGCTCGACGTGCTCGGCCAGCAGCCGCACGCGCTCGCTCGTCTCGGGGAAGGCGAGCCCGAAGTGCTCGTGCTCCTCGACCATCCAGCCGGCGCCCATCCCGACCTCGACCCGCCCGCCCGAGAGGTGGTCGATCGTCGCCGCCGCCTTCGCCACCACCGACGGGTGGCGGAAGGTGACGGGCGAGACGAGCGTCCCGAGCCGCAGCGTCTCGGTGCGCGCCGCGACCGCCGCGAGCAGCGTCCACGCGTCGGTCGCAGGCCGGGCGGGATCGGTCTGCGAGAGGTAGTGGTCGGACCGGAACATCGTCCCGATCCCGTGCCGCTCGCAGGCCTCCGCGAGGCCGACCCACTGCTCCCAGGAGACGCCCTCCTGGCCCTCGACCATGAGCGCGATCTGCATCCGGCCCGGCGTTCGAAGATGCGGCGGGACGCGCCCGTCCTAGCCGCGCAGCTCCTCGGCGACGTCTCGTCGGTTTCGCAGCTCCCACACGTACAGCGCGGCCGCGAAGGCCAGTGCCGCGACGAGAACCACCGGGAGCATCCACCCCCCGAGGTCGACCCCGAGGAAAGCGATCAGCATCAGCGGCCAGAAGACGTACAGCAGGGAGACGCCGAGCCCACAGGCGAGCGAGGCGCCGATCGTCAGGAGCCGATCGCCTCCGCCGGGGACGATCAGGTCGGCGCGGGTGACGTCCCGCTCCACGCGAACGGGACGGGTGTTGACCTCGAAAGAGGCCCGGTCCCAGCCCTTCGGCATGGTCCGAGTCTAGGTCCGGGCATGCCTGCGGCGCAAGAGCGCGCGAGCCCCTTAACGAGCCCGCAAAGAGGCCGCGCGCGCCTTCCCCCCGGGCACCGACGCTGCAACCCTGTCCGGGTGCGCCTGAACGCCTACCTGGCGAGGAGCGGAGTCGCCTCCCGGCGGAAGGCGGACGAGCTGATCAAGGCCGGGCGGGTGCTCGTCAACGGCGAAACGGGGCAGCTGAACACGTTCGTCGAAGCCGAGGACCGCGTCGAGGTCGACGGGCGGATCGTGACCCCGCAGCGGCTCGCCTACGTGGTGTTGCACAAGCCGGCCGGCGTGGTGACGACCGCGAGCGACCCCCAGGGCCGGCCGACCGTCGTCGGGCTCGTGCAGCACGAGTCGCGCGTCGTGCCGGTCGGGCGGCTCGACGCCGGCACGACCGGCGTCCTCCTGCTCACGAACGACGGCGAGCTCGCGCACCGCCTCGCGCATCCCAAGTACGAGGTCGAGAAGGTCTACGAGGCCGAGGTCGAGGGCGACCCTTCGGACGAGGCGCTCCGCCGCCTGGCCGAGGGAGTCGAGCTCGAGGACGGCCGGACGGCCCCTGCCCGGGTGCGGAGGCTGGGCCGAGGGCGCGTCGAGCTCGCAATCCACGAGGGCAGGAACAGGCAGGTGCGGCGCATGCTGGAGGCGGTCGGCCATCCGGTCCATCGTCTCCACCGAAGTCGGTATGCGGGCCTGACCGCGGGCGGCCTGGAGCCCGGCGAGTGGCGAGAGCTCGCCGCTGCCGAGGTCGCGGCGCTACGCTCGGCGAGATGATCGTCGACTGCGCGGTCTACCGGGAGGGACGCCGCGACCCGGGCGAGATCCCGCTCACGGAGACCTTCGAGCAGAGCCGGGGGCCGGAGGCCTTCGCGTGGATCGGCCTCCACGAGCCCTCTCGCGACGAGTTCGACGCGGTCCGGCGCGAGTTCGGGCTCCACGAGCTCGCCGTCGAGGACGCGATCAAGGCGCACCAGCGC